>CAMAVF010000076.1 GCA_945861445.1 Planctomicrobium piriforme
TCCCATTTCCACCGGGCCCCTTGAAGGAACCAACAATAAAATCAAACTCATGCAACGACGCGCTTATGGCTATCGCGATCTTAACTTCTTGACGCTCAAGATCCTTGGCGCACACAAGTCTCAACACGCATTAGTCGGATGAACCAAAAGAAACCGAACTGCGCTGTCGAGGGACCCTGGGGTTTGATGTCAATCGACAGCTTATAACGCCCCGGACGCGGCATGACTCCGCCCAGCTTCACGAAGCGGCGTGATTCTTGCGTTTGGACGGTGAGGGCGCGTAGGGCCTCATCCACTCGGGCGACTCCCAATCCGGGCTGACCGGGTATCACTATCTCTTCGGGAACGCTGCCGAATTCGAGTTTCCAACGCTCGGCGATCGGCCCCAAGACCAGCGGGGCAATGGGGGGTGCCACAATTACGATCGGCGGAATCGGATTTTCCCGGACAGGCACCTTCGCTGGAACCAGATCATTCTGGGGCACCAGTGTGGTCTGCCGAACATTCAAGGCTGGTTTCACGACGGGAACGTCGTCCACTTTGTCTTGATTCGCCACGACCAGCACGACGGCAACCACGGCGACCACTCCGGCGAGAAGCGCCGCACGCCGCCAACTCAATTTCTGTGATTCTCGCAAATCGACAATCGGTTGGGTCGTCGGCTGAGGCCGTGGCGACTTGCCAAACACCGACAGGTCGCTGAGATCACGGTCGTCGGCCGGGAGCCTGGGCAGTTCACTGCCGTCCGTGGACAGTTGCAAAAGCAACAAATCCAGGTTCGCACCCCGACAGAAGGGCTCCAGTGCCCCGGCGAGTTCCTGCGGTGCTCGGAACCGGTCGCTGCGATCCTTCGCGAGCAGTCTTTCCAGCAGTGCCTGCAACTCCGGTGGCGTCTCGGGCCGCAGCCGCGAAATATCGGGAATCGGCTGACGGACATGAGCCATCAGCTTCTTCATTGCCGAACCGTTCCCGACTTCCGCATAGGGGGGGCGACCACCGATCAGCCGAAACAGCGTACACCCGAGGCTGTACAGGTCGGCGCGAATGTCAAGGTTCCGGGCGCCCTCGGCCTGCTCGGGCGCCATGTAGTCGCCGGTCCCCATGATAACGCACGTCCCCGTGAGGCGCTCGTCCGAGTCCTGCGAACTTCCCAGCAATGCCAGCCCCAGGTCGGTAATCTTCACGCCAGTAGGAGACAACAGCAGGTTCGACGGTTTTAAATCGCGATGGACCAGGCCGTTTTCGAAAATGTGCTGCAGGCCCAGGGAGGCCTGCCGGATCAGTTCGCACGCATCCGGAATCGACAGCGGCGAGACCCGGCGGGCCAGCGATTCCAAGTCTGGCCCGTCGACCAATTCCATCGCCAGGTACAATGTTCCATCGATGTCACCGGCATCACGAGCCGTCACAATATGGGGATGGGCAAGCCCCCCGATGGACTCCATCTCACGCAGAAAACGCCGGCGGGCATGTTCATGCGCGACGTAGTCGGGATTCAAGATCTTGATGGCGACCTTGCAGCAGAGCTTGGTGTGGAAGGCTTCGTAGACTTCTCCGCCGCCCCCTTTGCCGATCCGGTGCAGCAGATCGTAGTTCCCCAACTGACGTAGAGGCGGTTGATGATAGGCCACCGTTTCGGGCCCCTGCGGCCGGCCCGGTCCGTCAATACCCGACGTGTCTGCCACTCGAACGGCTGAATTGCCCGTGATCGGGGGATCGGGGATCCGGTTCAAGACCTCAGACAGACGTGTATTTTCCCCCCAGTTGTCGACGCGAGTCCGACATTCCGCACACCTTTGCACGTGCTGCAGCAGTTCGGCCGAGTCGGTCACTGACCGCGAGTCGAGCAGCAATTGGTGCAGCGTATCGTCCGAGGGACAGTTCACAACAACAGTTCCAAGGTGGCCCGGCGAGACGTCGAGAACTCTCGCATCAATACAGCATACCCTTCACGGTGACTTCAGGAAACCTGGAGGAGAGAAATGACGAATGTCGAAATCCGAAAGTCGAAAGAATGACCAATTACAAAGGGCCGGGTACTACAGTTCAAAGAATTCAGGCAACGCGCAGTCTGGTGGTGCGTCAAAGAACGACTCAACCCCTTGTGGTTGGCAAGGGGTTGAAGGTTGATTGGGGGGACGAACGGGCTTGGAGACCCGTTCTACGTTGTTGCTTTGAATAGCGGAGAGAGGACTCGAACCTCCGACCCGCGGCTTATGAATCCGCTGCTCTAACCAACTGAGCTACTCCGCCAGGAGCGTTTGCGAGGGGTGCTCGCACCGAACCGGCATTATATCGATTCGTCTCGTTCGGGAAAGGTTCGCGACAGATTTTCGTCCGGCCGCTGCAGTCACTGTGACCGGGGAGGTGGGAATAACCGTAACGAATAGGCTGACAAGCACTTATCACAGGCGCGAAACGGTAAGCCGGTTTGACATCGACGGTGAGAGTGGTATATTCAACCGATGCGCGACCCTGTGGTCTCGCGCTGCGTCGCGAGCTACCCCCCTTGCCATAATCCGGGGCAGACATGGTCATGGTCACCACCACCTCGTACTACAAACGTTTTCGGATGGAGGTCGACCTCCGGGACGTGACGCTGCCGGCACCCCTCCTGCCTGATGGCTATCGCTGGGAAAGCTGGTCTCCGCAGGTGCTGGAACGGCATGCGTGGGCGAAATGGGAAAGTTTTCGCTCGGAGATCGATTCGCACGTCTTCGAATGCCTGGGCGATTACATCGGGTGCCTGCGCTTGATGCAGGAGATCTACAACCGCGACACGTTCCTGGCGAATGCCACGTGGCTGATCAGTCATGAGGGGCCGCGCGGGAAGCAGCCGCTGGATTGTGCCACGATTCAAGGGCTGGCTCAGGCGGGTGCGCTGGGGTCGATCCAGAATGTGGGCGTCGTGCCGGCTCATCGCGGACACGGGCTGGGACGGGCCTTGGTGCTGAAGTCGCTGGAAGGCTTTCGACACGCTGGTATGAACCGGGTGTACCTGGAAGTCACCGCAGAGAATAAACCGGCCGTCGAGCTGTATCGCTCGCTCGGGTTTAAGGTGACTCGGACGGTTTATAAGGCGGTGGAGCAGGAACTGACGGCGTACTGACGGGTGAATGACTAATGTCTAATGACTAATGTCTAAAATGGTGGTTGGCGGGTGCCGTTGGTTTTGATGGGACCTATGGGTGTCAGGCCCGTTTGACCCTAGATTAGTTCTACTGCGCGGTCTCCGGCGGTGACTTGACCGATGACCCAGTTGGTGAGGTTCTCTTTGGTCAGGTGGGCTTGGACTTGGTTGACGGCTTGGGGGTCGACGACCAGGATGAAACCCAGGCCCATGTTGAAGACGTTGAACATTTCTTGCTGCTCGATGTCGGCCAGAGATCGCAGCCAGGCGAAGACCGGGTGCGGTTTCCAGCTTTGGCGGTCGATGGTGACTCGACAGTTTTCGGGGAGGACTCGGACGAGGTTGTCGGCGATGCCGCCCCCCGTGATGTGGGCCAGGCCGTGGATGGGGGATTCGCCCTCGAACTGCTGCAGCAGGCTGACGACCGGTTTGGTGTAGATCATCGTTGGTTCGAGCAGCGCTTCGCCGACGGTGCGGTTGACTTCGGGGACGTGCGTGTTGACGTCGAGCTGGGCGATTTCAAAGACGGCTTTGCGGACCAGGCTATAGCCGTTGGAATGGAAGCCGGAGGAGGCAATTCCGATGACCGTGTCGCCGGGGCGGATCTTCTGGCCGTCGATGATTTGAGACTTTTCGACGACACCGACACAGAAACCGGCGAGGTCGAAGTCGCCAGCGGCGTAGAGGTCGGGCATGATGGCCGTTTCGCCACCCATCAGGGCGGCGCCGGCTCGGACGCAGCCTTCGCTGACGCCCTTGACGATCGCCGTGATCAGTTCGGGGTCATCCTTGGGCATCGCAATGTAGTCGAGGAAGAAGAGGGGTTCGGCTCCCAGGCAGAGGACGTCGTTGACCGACATGGCGACGAGGTCAATGCCGACCGTGTCGCAGACGCCGAGCTTGATGGCGACCTTGAGTTTGGTGCCGACTCCGTCAGTGCCGGAGACGAGGACGGGTTCCTTATAATTGCGTTTGAATTCGGATGAATTGTCGAGGCGGAAGAGGCCGGCGAAGCCGCCAGGGAGGTCCATCACGCGCGGGGTGTGGGTCCGCTTCATGATCGCGGGGAGACGCGACATGGCCTGTTCGTAGAGTTCCAGATCGAGACCTGCCGACTTGTACGTCACACTCATGCTGTGGAAGACCTTGTTGAGATACTTGTGCGGCGAAGATTACCGCGCCCGTATTGCAGCAGAGTCGACCGCTGGAGGCAAGTCGTCCGGATGAATCACAGGAATGAGGCGAGCGTCCGGCGTCAGCCGGATGGTTGTTATACGGCTGGAAATATGGAATACCGGCATGCAAACTTGCGGGCGACGACGATTGGCATTTCGATGGTCGAAGTTGATGATCAGCGGCCCGATCGCGAGACCCTTAATGAGTCGCAGTTTGTGTCGCGCGGAATGTTTCTCACGAGCGGATAACAACCATCCGGCTTACGCCGGACGCTCGCCTGGGCGATTCGCTGTACGAAGGAGGGACTCCCGACTCAGAGAGTCGGGCTACGTTGGCTACGGTGGTTCTCAGCTGGCTTTCTGGATGGCTCGGACGGTCGGCTGATGCGGTTGGAGTACGGAGCCGACGAGGGGCAGTTTCAACGTAAATGTCGTCCCTTTGCCGACGGTGCTTTCGACCCGGATGCGGCCCTGGTGGGCTTCGATGACGTCGCGGCAGAGGGCAAGGCCGAGACCGGTGCCACCCTGGCCTTGGGAATCGGTGGTCTTGGTCGTGAAAAAGCGGTCGAAGATTTTGCGGAGGTTTTCGGCGGGGATGCCGGCGCCGGTGTCGCGGACGGAAACCTCGGCCCAGCCTTCTTCACGATTGGCCTTGATGCCGATGATCAGGCGGCCGCCGGCGGCCATCGCCTGGCGGGCATTGATGATCAGATTGAGGAGGACTTGCTGCAAGTGGCCGACATTGACGTTGGCGCGGGCGTCGCCCTGGGCATTGATCTCGACCTTGACGCGGTGGACTTCGAGGTCCTTTTCGACGAGCAATAGGACTTCTTCGACCAATTGGGTGAGGTCGATTTCGTCGCGGCGATCGGATTTGTTGCGGGCGTAGGCGAGCATGCCGGTGGTGATCCGGCTGGCTCGTTGACCGGCGGCCAGGATCTTGTTGAACGCCTTTTCCCGCGAGTCTTCGTCCTTGTGCCGCAGGCCCAATTTGGCGTAGTTGATGACGGTGGTTAGGATGTTATTGAACTCGTGGGTGATGGATGAGGCCAGCGCACCGACAGTGCTCATCTTTTGCGATTCCAGCAGTTGCTGCCGTAGTTCCGCGATTTGCTGTTCGAGAGCTGCCAGCGTTCCGTCGCTCATACCAATCCCCTGTAGTGAGAGCCTGCGTCGCGTGACGGAGGCTAATCCTTGAGTGCATTATCTATGAAGGAGAAAGCCCGGGAGTGCGCGGCCCCGCGCAGAGACTCTCTGATAGTTCTCCTATCGGATGTCGCTGGGTGGGACTTCAGATTCGTTGGTGCGGATTCCAGCGCAGAGGTTCGGGAAAGCAGAAACGAAAAATCCTGCTGGGAGGCTGGGAGAGCAGGGTGGCCTCGGGTGAATTTGCTGCGGCAAACCGTAGTTTGCCACGCGAGTTTAACCGACAGATTTCTCCCAGATTGCTTAATTGATTGAACGGCCAAAGCTGGGATGGACTTCCCGGTCGACGCTGCGCTCGGCTGACTTCACGCGGAGCGATGAAGGCTACTTTAGAAGACTGCCTACTTGTCGCGTTTGGAGATCTGTTGGCCGAATTCGTCGAGCTTGCGGCCGGCCTGATGTAACGCGTGGATGCCCAGTTTCACGACGACTCGGCCGGCGTTCCGCGATTGTTCCCAGAGCTGGCTCCAGTAGGCGTCGTCGCGGTGTTCTCGCATACAACGCAGGTAGCGGCTGCGTTGGGCTTCGGGGAGGGCTTCGACGATCGCCGGCACCAGGGCTTCGTCGACGTTGTAGGTCTGATCGGGAGCCAGGCAGACGGGGATCACTTGTTCGAGCGGGATCTGCAGGTCTCCGGCGACCGCATCGACGGCCTCGCGGATTTGCAGGGCCTTGGGATTTTGCGGCCGTTCGATGTCATACGGGGGCGTCCACTCGCGGAAGGGACGGAGTTGATCGATATGAGTCAAGACGACCAGGAAGGCGGGGAAGGACTTGTCGGGATCGTCCTGAAAGATCTGCCGCACTTCGGCCAGCAGTCGCCGGTCGGGTTCGCGAGCGGCTGTCTGGGCCGAGCAGACCAGCAGGATGACATCACACTTCAAGACCTGATCGCGGGCCGCGACGAGTGCCTTGCCGGCCGATTCCACATCGGCATAGCCGGCAGAATCGAAGATCAACGCGCGCTGCAGCCCATCGCGTTCCAACAGATGAGGTTCAATGCCCGCCGTGCAGGGGACAACGTCTACGGCCGAGCGAGTCTCGCCGAACAGGGCGTTGATGAGACTCGATTTGCCCGCCTTGACCTGACCAATCACCAGCATTCGCAGGGGGTCTTCTGCGAGTGCCGTGTCGCGTTGTTCGACTTGCTCGAGAATCTGTTTGGTCGACGACGTCGGCTGGCGAAAATGGACTCCGTCCAGTACCAGTTGGCCGCTGTAGAGCTGAATCGCGTAGTAGCCGGCCCGGCGGATGGCAAACTGCACGGCCCATTGCTTGGTTTCGCGAGCCGACGCATTGATGGCTTTGCCCTGCATGTAACCCGCCAGTTCGCGGGCCAGTGCCGCGGCGGGGTTCACGGCCAGGTAAGCCACACGATACAGACGATTGAGAGTCGGGAACCACTCGGCCAGTCGATGCAGCCGGAGTGCATCATTGAGGGTGAGGATGTGCGAGCCCGGAACGTGTGTGGAAAAGGCTTCGCGGAGATCGACAGAGACCAGTTCGACAACCTTCAAGACGTGCGGAATCGGGGTCTCCAGGACAGGGTTGTCCGAGTCCGGGAAATAGCGTTTGGCCACGAGATCGAGGACCTCACGCATCAACTTCCAAAGTGCTTCTGGTTCGTCGAGCGGAATAGTATCGGCATCGACTCGGAGGGCGAGGGCTTCGACATCCGCCCAGGCCTGATTGGCGCGCGGGGGCCAGTTCGGATCGGCGTCGACATCCAGTTTTTCCAACGGCCGCGTGCAGCGTTTCTGGACGATTCGCAACAACGGCCAACTGACGACAGTCACCAGCAAGACAACGACCGCGTAGTAGATGGACCACTGATGCTCCCAGAGCCACAGCGAACCGGCGACGCCCAGCAGCAAAAATGGCAGCGACAACCACGCCAACAGCAGGATCCACTGAGTTTTGATCGACATGGCGTGGCGTGTGAACCTGGAAGGAGAAGTAGGTCAGGCTGTGCCCGACGTGTGTAGCAGAATTCGTGAGAATTCTGACGCGGGCCCCAACGGTTACGAGGCTCCAGAGCGGTAGGAAGTCGGTTGGCTAGCGGCGGAACTCTTACGAGATTCCGCTACCTTGTTAGGAAGTCGACTTCGGTTGCTTGAGCTTGGTGAAATAATCCTTCAATTTGGACTGACCTTCTGCCAGACGTTCGGCATAAATTCGCTGGAATTCGGCTCGGTCGGGAATACTTCCCTGCTGGATTCGGGCAAAGTAATAGCACATGGTAATCCCCAAAGCATAGGTGGTTGCTCCGGAGTAGGCGGCGTTCACCGTACTGCCGATGATGGGAATCGATTTGAGCAATCCCCGGCCCCCCAGGCGTCCCAGGTAACCCAGGCCGAGAGCGCTCAGGATTTCACCCAGCCGCTGGGAATTCAGTTCCTGATGATAAATGGAAGCGATCGTATGACACATCTTGGCTTGAATCGCCATAACCAGCGGCAAATCCACCAGCGGGACCGGAATCCCGGCAGCGGCACCGGCGGCGGCGGAGTACGACAACACATGCGGCAATGCGGTTCGAAAATGGAGGTCTCGGAGATGATTCCGGGCTGCATCAAGTTCCGTCATCATTCCGCGCAGGCCGAGTGGCACCAGATGTTCAATCGCCGCCCACAGAGATGGCAAGCCGTAGTCCGCGGGGACGTAGCCGTCTTCCGCCAGCGTCAGATCGACCGCAACATAGGTCGCATCGACACCCTGTTCCTTCAACGTCTCGCGTTGCTTCAACAGAGATCTCGCCAAGTCGTTGGGAATCTGAGGCGGCAGCGGATTTTGGTCGTAGGGATAGGGTTGATCGTGCTGCCGGTCATTCGAGCCATAGCCTTCATGCAGGCAGGTCTGGACGACAAGAACTGGCCATTGGGGATGGGCTCGCAAGATGGCTTGCAAGGCGGTCAGGACCGATTCCTGGGCATGATCCATCGCCTTCATGACGACAATCAGCAGGTGCGCCTGGTTCTGAAACAACTTCAGATCTTCAGCCGGATCGTAGTTGACCTCACCCAGGCCGCGGGTGTCGAGAAAACGCAACAGGCATTCTTCTTCGTTTGGGAAGGCATATTCCTGGGCCGTCTTGGTGCAGGGGCGGATGCCGTTGCCGATTTCGCCGCGCGTGTTGCCGGTGAGGGCGTGGATAATGGACGTTTTTCCCGATTGTGCCTTTCCGAGCAGCCAGAAGACGGGAATCGGCAGTCGTTCCCGAATAGTGAGCAGGGTGGCTTGCAGTTTTTCTTCGCTGACTTGGGGCGTGGCAAAGCGTTGCCACAGCCGACTCAGCAAATTATTGACGGTTGCCATGTATTCGATCCCGCCATGGCCCACGCATGGATTGGTAAATCTCAAATCGGTCCGCCTGCCGTGGCAGCATCCTTCGGCCATTATACTCGCGACCAACTGACTGCCCCGGAATCATCCCCTGAAAGTCGCCCGGCTTACCAAATATCGGCTTTTGAGACGGCGAATGCCGCAGATCGCTCATCCTTTTTCGGACGACATTCCAAACCGACAAATCCGCGGTATCCCAAGTCGTGCGCTTCCTTCAACACCCGATTGTAATGGATTTCACCGGTGCCCGGTTCGTTCCGTCCGGGGTGATCGGCCAACTGCAAGTAGCCGATGGTCTTGGTTTCAATCCCTTCTTTCAGATGGCCGCACAGATCACCCTCCGTGATCTGCATGTGGTACAAGTCCCAATTGATCTTCACATGCGACGAACCGACCGCCTGACAAATCCGAATCGACGGGGGGCTGCCGTACAAGCAATGCCCCTTGTGATCGACTCGAATATTCATCGGTTCGAGAATCAACGTGACGTCATTCGCTTCGGCAATGGGGGCCGCGAGTTTCAGTCCCTGGATGATGTTGTCATGCATCTGGGCTTGAGTCATCCCGGGTTGATCATTGCCGCCGACGACCGTCATCAGCTTGCAATTCAGCCGCTTGGCAACCGCACAACCCGCTTCGACCGCCTTCACAAATTCGGGATGGTTCTGGGGATCATTCAAACCGGGCGTAAAACCCCACGCCGTAAATTGCGCAATGGCGATCTTGAGTTCCTTGCTCAAGGCCGCGATGGCTTCCAGATCTTTCCCTTGCCACGGCCAGAACTCGACCGCCGGAAATCCGAATTTGCCGGCCATCTTGAGACGTTCAATGAACGGCAGCTTCGTCCACCACATCTCCAGATTCACGGCGAATTTGGTGTTCTGTGTCGCCCCCACCAGACCGACATCCACCGTGACGTCCTCGGCCTCGGCAGCAGTTGTCGCTGCAGCAGCCACCAGGGTACTCCCGAGAAACATTCGACGGTTGAGTTCAGTCATGGGTGATGCTCATGAGTTGTCAGTTGGCGGTTGCCGGTTGTCAGTTCGGTCACTACTCCTTCTTCGCTTTCTCTTCCGGCTTCTTTTCGTCCGCTGATTTCTTTTCCGCTTTCTTGTCGTCAGTCAGTTTTTCAATCCGGCCGAAGAGATGTCCGCCCACTTTGCCATGCTGCCAGGTACCGGCGTACCAGCCGCGATAAATCAGGACGCGTGAAGTAAACGTCCCCATCCCGGGAATCGTCAAATCGGTCAGGGTAATGACGGGCGTATCGCCGGCCCACTCAACCTTCAGCTTTAAGGGAACCTGATTATCATTTTTGCCATATTGAATCCGCGTCAGAAAGATCCACTCGCCGTCGTCCTGCTTCTTGACTTTGGTGATCGTATAGCGTTCTTCCTTCGGAGCCTGATCTTCCTTCCCGACGACGGTAAACCGGCCGACCAGCACGCAACCCGACATCGTCTTTTCGAACTCTTTTTCCAATGCGGCTTGGTCGAGCTTTGCGGCGGGTTTATCTTCTTTGGCTGCCGGATCGGCACCGAAAATCCCTTGTCCGGCCAGCGTTAAAAACAGGCCACAGACGAGGACCAGACGACTCAGAAAGAGTGGCTGCAACATGTTTGTCCCTTGTTGAAAAACTGAAGATCTGCCGATGAGCACAATCAGCCCGATTCTCCCCGGTGGCATTAGTCGCCGCAAGCGACAACCCTAACAGCCTGTTGAAAAAGGTGTCTGGAACTTTGCCAACCACACGGAATCGAGCTTTTTTGCGATCGGAGAGTTCCAGACACCTTTTTCAACAGGCAGCTAAGTCTGCACCCGAGGCCCGCAGCATCCCCTTTGATCCGCAGACTGCCCGGAACGTGCGTCTGGAACTGTTCCTGGCAGTGAGCCATCCAGATTTCTTCCGCAGGACCAACAAAATGTGACGGTGAACTGATCGCGAGATTGTTTTCATATCACTGGCTGTTTATCCTGCTGGTTAATGAGTGATCCGTTCAGGTCTGACGTGGCAGAGGTCGAAGGTACGGCGATATGTTCTGGAAAAGCTGGGCAGTCTGGGTTATTGTTTGTTCTGCGTCATTCCTCTCCGCCCAAGAACCCACCGGTGAACTGGCTCAACGTCTGGCCACGCTGGAAGTCACCCACTACGCGGAAGCCCCGGGATATTCCGAAGGTCCCACCTGGCGGAATGGCGAAGTCTTTTTCTGCAGCGGCGGATTATTGCGTGTGGAAAAAGACCGTAAGGTCAGCAAGTATCTCGACTTGAATCCAGCAGGCACGTTTCTCCGTGAAAACGGCGACATCCTGATCTGTGACAACAAGTACCATGCCATTTTGAATCTGGCCGCCGACGGGACGGTCGGGGTCGTGGCGGAAAAAGCGGGTGACCAGCCCTTAAATAGCCTGAACGATCTGACGGCGGATGCAAAAGGGAGCATTTACTGGACCGATCCGGCGGGTTCATCGGCGGACAAGCCCATCGGCAACATCTATCGGGTCAACTCCGCGGGCCAAGTCGACAAGATTGCGACCGGCCTGGCGTTTCCCAATGGTCTGGATGTCGACCCGAGCAGCCAGAACCTGTTTGTCGTGGAATCGCAAACCCAGAAGATTCTGAAGTATCCGCTGCCCGAAGAAACCAAGCCGCTGGGCACGCCGACGACGTTTTTTGAACTGGGCGGGGCCGGCGGGGACGGTTGCGCGTTTGATGCCGAGGGGAACCTGTGGGTTGCCGATTTTCATCGGAAGGAAACCGGAAAGGGGCGAATTACGGTCGTGTCGTCCGCCGGAAAAGTTCTGGCGCATCTCAATATTCCCTCGAAGGTCGTCAGCAACATCACGTTTGGCGGAGCCGACAACGATGAGATTTTCTGTACGACCGGCGAGCCACCTGGCGTCTTTCACGCCAAGGTCCGCGTCAAAGGATTCCGTGGTCATCCCGTCCGAGAGGCAAGAATACAAAGGAAACTGGAGATTCGTGCCGCCCAGCAGCACTAGTAGCCTTCATCCAAAAAACTTCCAAAACTCGCATACGCGCCAACGCGAGATTTCGGTTACGATTTCCCACCGGCCAAGGTGGGCCTGATCTGCCATTTCTCAGGAGTCTGGGCATGCGAAACTGTTGGGAGTCCCCGCAGCGGGGAGAACCGTCAAACGATCGATTCATCAGCCGTACTTCACAAAATCTCTACTTAAACATGCCACGATCGATCGTCGTGACCCTTGCCTGGTCGCTGGTCGCGCTGCTCACACCGGCCACTTCTGCCGTCGCCGAAGAGGATGAAGCCTTCCAGCGGGGGCAGAATTCCATCCTAGCCAAGGACGTCCAGCAGCACGTCCACACTCTGGCCAGCGACACGTTCGAAGGTCGCAACGCGGGAACCCGTGGAGGTCATGCTGCCGGGATCTATATTGCTCAGCAACTGCGCAAATCCAACCTGATGAGCAGCGTCTCTGCAACCTCCTATTTTCAGGACTTTGGCAACGAGTGTCGCAATATCCTCGGCTTGCTGCCCGGCAGTGATCCGAAGCTTAAGAATGAATTTATTCTGATCGGAGCTCACTATGATCACGTGGGTTACGGAACGAGCGAAACCAGTAACGGACCCGTGGGATTCATCCACAATGGTGCCGACGACAACGCCAGTGGCGTTTCCACCGTCCTGGAAATCGCCCAGGCGTGGCACGTCAGCGGAGAACGCCCCAAACGATCCATCATTTTTGCTCTCTGGGATAGCGAAGAGCACGGCCTGCTGGGATCGAAGCACTGGCTGGCCAATCCTACTTGCCCGCTCTCAGCGCTCCGCTGCATCGTCAACATGGACATGGTCGGACGCCTCAAGGATTCTGGCATGGAAGTCACCGGTATCCGCACCCTGCCCGGCTTGCGCCGCCTGCTGAGCGAACAGAATCGGCAGACCAACATCAAGTTGAATTTCGCCTGGTCTGTTGAGGACAACAGCGACCACTGGCCGTTTTATGAGCGGAAAATCCCGTTCATTATGCCCTTTACCGGCTTCCACGACGACTACCATAAGCCCAGCGACGACGTCGACAAGGTCAACTACGCGGGGATCCAAAACATCGCGCGCTGGATGTACGGCAATTCGTATGCGTTGGCGAATGCCGCTGAGTTGCCTCGTTTCCGGGACGCCGCATTTCAAGAAAACCCCGAGGTTCAAAAGCAACGCGAAGCACGTCTGCCCGCGGCGGAACCACGCCTCGCATTGACGCTGTCGCCTCCCGATGCCGGACCCGGCCGCGCCATCGCCCAGGTGTTCGCTCAAACCGCGCCGGCCGTTGTCGGTTTGCAGGCTGGCGACCGGATCATCAAGTTCGGCGACAATGACATTGCTCCCCAGACCAATCTGGCGGGGCTGATCTTGCGGTCTCCCAGTCCGGTCCGAATTCAGGTGGTGCGACCGGGACAAGAAAAACCGATCCGCGTCCAACTGCCGCTCGTCGGCAAGCCCGCTCGGATTGGCATCAATTGGCGCGAAGACCCGGCCGAACCCGGCGTTGTGGCCATCAATCTGCTGGAACCAGGCTCACCCGCGGAAGTCGCCGGGATGAAATTCAACGACCGGATCCTGCAGGTCAATGGGGAGAATTTCAAGACCGGGGAAGAGTGCCGCAAGCTGTTGCTGGAGGCCGCGTCTCCACTACCGTTGCTGATCGAACGGCAGGGTCAGTTGCAAACTTTGACCATCGATATTCCCGAACTGACGGCAAAAGCGGAATAGCGGTCGATTTGCGAGCGCCCGGTCCTGAAAGATTGATGAGACTTGTGGGACAGAAGTCATTCAGATAGGCGCTACTTCCGGCGGGCCCAGATATCGTGTCAGGATCTCGGGCAACTGCATATTGAACTGGCTGCGTGGCAGGACTTCACGACACCCGGCTTCACGGGCCTCCGCCAGCCGTGCCGTTTCGACATGGGCGCCAAATGCGATGACGGGGGGTGGCGGATTGTCGCGTAGATTGCAAGTCAGATCGGCCACGGCAAACGGCTGCAGACTCAAGTCGAACAGGATGCAGGCATAGCCCCCCACGGCGGCTTTGATAAATCCCTGCTGTAAGCCCGCGGTCTCAATCTGATAACCCAGGCTGCCGGCGATCCCGGTGACTTTGCTGATGAACAACAAATCCTGGCAAATCAGCAATCCGACTCGTGAGGCAATCGTCATGGTAGGTACTCAAGGGATACGGTGGGGAATCGCCGGTGCCCACGAGCAGTAAAACATGGCACGCGGGACAGTCGCTTCGAGCCAGTCGCGCCATTGCGCGGCGGGATCCTGACGGGCTTGTGAGCCGAGCAGCAGATCGACGACACCCGATGGAAACTCATATTTGACGACTTTGGGATCGGTGACTTTGGCGACCGATTTCAGTTCTTTTAAGGCGTCTTCTTCGAAGCCGATGGCATCGATCAGGCCGAACTTCAACGCGTCGTCTGCGGTATAGATTTGTCCCGTCGCCAGTTTCTTGACATTCTCGCGCGTCAGTGGCTGGCGGTTTTCATCGATCACCGTGATAAACCGTTCAAAGGCCTGCTGTAGGATGTTTTCCCACACCGCTTTTTCGTTTTCAGTCAGGGGATGAAAAGGGCTCAGGGCATCTTTGAACTCGCCCGTCTTCAGCGGTTTGGAATCAATCCCCAACTTTTCCTTTAGGCCGATGAATTCAAAACGCGGAATGATGACGCCGATCGAGCCGGTCCAGGTCGTGGGTTCGGCGAAGATCCGGCCGTTCGCACCAGCCCCCATCGCGACATAGTAGCCCCCCGAGGCCGCCAGACTTTTCATCGACACGACAATCGGCTTCTTTTCGGCCAGTTCCTTCAACCGGTGATAGATCTGGTGACTGTCCGCAACGAATCCGCCGGGGCTGTCAACCTGCAGCAGCACGCCTTTCACGTGTTTGTCGTCGAGGGCGTGCTTGATGGCCCGCAAGGTGCGATCGGTAAACGGCGGCATGATGGTGCCGCTGATCTCGATGATCGCGATTTTGTCTTTCGCAGTGCGGTTGCCCGCATGAAATCGCTCACTCGGCCCGGAATGTCCGCTGAACAGATTCGACGTAACCATCCACAACACACAGTTGGTCACCAGTGAGATCACCAGCACCAGCAGCAGAACCCAGCGCAGCAACCGCCGGAGGGGAGGCTTCGGTGGTGGTGGCGGCGGTGGAGCCCAACCAGAGGCAGAAGCCGAGGGAGGTTGAGGTATCTGAGGCGAATCCATTATTAACACGATCCTTCAAAACGAAAGTTCTCCGCTCCCCAGATTCTACCGCCCCACCCATCCAATAGGAAAGCACCCCCAATGCCCCGCCCCCAAGCAAAAGGACAGGCATCTTTTATGAGGAGAGAGAGAGGGGGGGGGCCAGTAGCAATCCGCCCATTCAAACCAATCACCCCGCATTGCCCTTGCCCCCCATTGTCACGGATTACGACGGATTCAAGCAAAAGGACAGGCATTTTATTATGCCATGCCAAATAATATGCCTGTCTTTTAGCTGGAAGGCGGGCCGGAAAGTTGGGTTTGTTGGCAAAGTCATGCTAGTCATCAAAGTTTGCCGATAGATCTGTGAAGACAACGCGGGATGATGGCGTTCGTGCCTGCCACCCAGGCATCCTGCCATTCCTGTCTTGTTTATTTGCCCCAAAGGTCGCGTTTTATGCTCGCAATGACTTCCGGTTTGAGTTCTAGCGTGGATCACCAGCTTGTCTGGGATCTGGGGTATGAGCTGTTGGAGTTGTGGAGCTCCGGGCCGTATTGCGATGTCTGGCAGGTCCGGCAGCGGTCGACCTACGGACTGTTTGCCTGGAAACAACTGCGTGCCGAGTACGAGAACAATCCTGCAGCGCGTGCCAGTCTGGAAAACGATGCGGCGGTCGGGCAACTCGTTCAAAGCCCGTTGCTGGAGCGGTTGCTGGAATCTCACACGCAGGAGAGTCCTCGGTACATCATTCGAGAGTGGTTCGACGGCCGGACGCTGGATCAATTGCTGCACGAGCATGGTCGGCTGCCCGTGCGGCAGGCGCTGTGGATTGTGCGGCAGTGTGCTCAAGGCTTGGACGATTTGCTGCACGCGGGCCTGATGCATGGCGACGTGCGAGCGGCTCATATCGTGGTGAATACCCGCACGGGACTCATCAAACTGATCGAATTGGGTGCCGCGCGGCGGGTCGGCCCGACTTCTGGATTGGAGTCACATCAACGAACAACAAAGGCTGGCCCGCTGCAGGACTATGATACCGTAGTAGCCCCGCCTCAACTGCAAGGGCCCGCCAAGGATCTGCATCAACTGGGGGTGATCCTGTTTCGTTCGCTGGCCGGTCGCCTGCCGTTCGAAGGTGAGACCGCTGCCGACATGCTACGCGGTCAACAGACGAGCGTTGCCGATGATCTGCGCCGTGCCCGACCGGATGTCACCCCTGCGGTGATCGATGTGGTCAGCGATCTTCTGAGCGTAAATGCGGAGCGACCGATCACTCATCCGGCTGTCCTTGTCAATCGCCTGATGGAGCTGGAAGTCGGGGAATTGTTGAAGCTGGAGGTCCCTCGCCGCAGAGCGCACTGATCGCGGCGCGATGAGCAATGTTCTCGGATCGATAGCTGTGAGGCAAGGAAATGCCCATGTCGGAGAATCTACAAGGTCAGGTGGCGATCGTGGTCGGTGCGTCCAGCGGCATGGGGCAAGCCACCGCGCTGGCGTTGGTCGCGGCTGGAGTCAGGGTGATGGTTGCCGGGCGACGGGCCGAGAATCTAAAACGACTGGTCGAGCAGCATCCAGGCACCATCCAATGTTGCCCGACCGATGTCAAATCGCGAGCCCAAGTGGATCGACTGGTGGCGACCACTCTGGCGGCGTGGCAGCAGATCGATCTGCTGGTGTATGCCACGGGAACGAATCTCCCACAACGCAGCCTGACTCAATTGTCGATCGGCGGTTGGGATGAATTGCTGGCGACGAATCTCACGGGGGCGTTTCATTGCACGCAGGCGGTCCTGCCCGCGATGCGGCAGCGGGGGAGCGGTCTGATCGTGTATCTGTCCACCGGGGCCGTTCAGCGGGCGGATGCATCGGGAGTCGCCTATCAGGCCAGCAAGCATGGACTGACTGGTCTGGCGCATGGGACGCGGGTTGAAGAACGCGAACACGGGATCCGGACCTCGGTGATTTTCCCCGGGCTGTGTGACACGGAAATTCTGCAGAAGCGACCCGTGCCGACACCGCGTGACGTGCTGGATCAGGCGCTACAGCCGGAAGACGTGGCCGCCGCTGTGTTGTTCATTGCGCAATTGCCTCAGCGGGCAGTGGTGCCGGAAATGCAGTTGCTGCCGAGCCAGTTGTAACGCCGGACCGCGTCAGGCTTGTACGGCGGCGGCGTAGGCGGCGACGACCTCGGCGTGGATGTGGCCTGTGGTGGCGATCACTCCGCGGTTGGCGGTGAGTTCCCGGCCGTGCGTGAATTCGAGCGGATTGCCGTACACGTCGGTGACTGTGCCGCCCGCTTCGGTTACCACCACGACTCCACCGGCGTGATCCCAGATCTTTTCGCGATAGTCGGCGCGGGTTGGCAAACGCAGATAGATGTGGGCGTCACCGCGGGCAACCACTCCATATTTGGCCTGGCTGTCCATGCGGACTGGGGTTGCAGTGATCCCCAATTGCTGAGCGATGATCGCGGCCGTGTCTTGCTTGCTGTGACCAGACTCGACCGATTCGCAGAACCGCAAGGTACTGCGATCGGCAGTCGGGGCGACCTGAATCCGCACGCGATCCAATGAACCATCCAGCGGTTCCATGAACGCGCCCGCGCCCTGGACTGCATAGAACAAAGTGCCCGTGGTCTGCGCATCGAACGGAATGTTCGGGCAGCCCAGGATTCCCAAAACGATTTCGCCATTGATGATCAACGCCAGCGACACCGCATATTGTTCTCCGCGTAGAAATCCTTTGGTGCCGTCGATGGGATCCAGGGTCCAGTAGCGAGGGCGAAAATCATTCGTCCCGCCCAGGTCAATCCAGCCGCAGACCGCGTCGCCGGTTGCTAGGACGCCAGCGTCTGCCAGGTGTCCGAGGATCTTGTTGAGAAACGTAGACTGTTCGGGCTTACGCAATTCGGCGGCATCTTCTTCGGCGATGACGGGATCGCCGCGAAAGGCATGCTGCAAGGCTCGACAGATCAGCGCCTGGCTGCTGTAGTCAGCCACGGTCACCGGACTTTTGTCCTGCTTGGCCAGCGTCTCGGGGGTAATCTCGGCCTGGATGGCGGCGCAAACCTGTGATGCCTGCCGGACGGCGGACAGTGCGACTTCCAATTCGTGTTCAAACGCGGACATGCGGTCCTTGCTTTACTGCGGATATCAGTGGTGAAAATCAACTTGTCGCATCACATCAGCCTCGTGGAGCCACGATCTCTCGGCGTCAAGGGGCATGTCGGAGATACTAGCAATTACTGCGGTTGAGTGCGATTAAAAGGCCGGTTTCGGAATGGCCGTTCCTGCCATGCGCGACCATTGGCTTGCTGGCAACCAAATGTCGCCTATGCACGGCCCATTTACCTTGGGGCCAGCGAGGGACATCCAATAGAGTCGGAAACTCAGCGACGTGTGGAGTTCCAGTAGCAAATCCTCTAGCGGTTGCCCAACAATTACGGGCCTCAGATTCAGCAGCTTCCAATCGTCGTATTCAGTCAGTCTTAGCGGGAACGGACCCCCTAGCTAGGTGTGAGTCAAGGAATGAAACGAGTGAACCGATTTCCGCACGATACGTGCTTTGGCAGCGTGAATGCAAGTTGCCGGTCTCTTGAAGAGCGGGATCGTCAGATTTGGTGACCACGGTTTCGAATTCGATGTCCGTCGGAATCAACTGTATTGGACTCTCCCATTGCGTTGGCAGCAATTGAGTCGGCGGGGAAGTTTGGTCGTCTTCTTCTTCGTTGATGCGAATCGGTGTTTGTCCGAGTGTGAGGCGCACCGGCGGCCCGCCGGCATCGATCACGGGTAAGGCCACGGTGAACGACGACATCAGGAACAGACCGATTCCGAGAGTTTGAACGATGAAGTGCGTTTTCACGGCGTTCTCCTGCGTAATCCTGGCCGATGCTGCCAGCATCGCGACGTTCGTGGCCTGACTCGAAGAGTCAGGCCACGGAGACGGAGAACATAATGGATTTTGCCGTTTGGGAATATCCCGATTTCGAAGCCGTGGGAGAGGTTTTCAGATCGACGACGCTACGAATCAACCGACCCCAACACCTTGAATGCGTCGCACTTAGGGTGATGTCATGGTCGGAGTGTCGTCAGATCGTGTGCTGCCATCGTGCATTTCGGATTCGTGCGCGTCTTGACGAGTCAGCCTGAATACCTGAAAAGCGTGAAAGGCAATCCCGATGCCCCAACCCATCGCGACCCAATAGAACCACAAGTGTTCCGGATTGCGACGGAAGTTGAGAATTGCCAAGCCTGCGTTGACGCAGAGATACACAATCAAATGCACATAAAAGCCATGCAGCTTTTCTTCCGGCGTTCGTAACGCACGAGCTTGTCGCCGTTCCATTCGGTTGAGTTGCGGTGCAGTTGCCATGATTCGGCTCCTTCGGTTTGAGAAAAACTGGTTGCGGTTCCATCAGGCCGCGCGAAATGCGGCCACAACAGAGCGATCAATTGGTCGGTTATTGCACTGCCTGCGGGATAAGTTTGCAATTTGCATGCCGCGAGTGGATTTTGGTGTGAGGGTGACTTGCAGGGAAAATGACTTGTTGGTTGACCCATCTTAATGACGCTCGAAAAGCCCCTCACCCCAGCCCCTCTCCCCGGAGTACCAGGGCGAGGGGAGCATGTTTCTCGCATATCTCCAGTGTTTACCTCGCTACCGTCGCTTGTGTAGAACCATTGCCATGAGGGCGGGGGGCCGCACCACGGATTGCATGTGGGTCAGGCTACTTACGGCGGGTTGCATTTGCATACAATTCTCGAACGGGACCTGTTGCCGTTTGCTCTTGAGGATTGTTATGAGCCGTGTGCTGCGGATTGGGAATGGAGCTGGATTCTGGGGTGACAACCTGGATGCCCCGCGCCTGCTGGCGGAAGCGGGGCGGCTCGACTATTTGACGCTCGAATACCTGGCCGAGCTCACGTTGTCCATCCTCGCCCATCTTAAGTCACGCAATCCGGAAGCGGGGTTCGTCACGGATGTTCCGGTGGTGTTGAGCAGTTTGCTGCCAATGTTGCAGGCTCAACCGCAGTTGAAAGTCGTCACCAACGGTGGCGGGATGAATCCGACGGCCTGTGCGCGAGCGGTGTCCAGCCTCCTCGCGGCAGCGGGGCTGGGTGATTGTCGTGTGGCGGCGGTAAGTGGTGATGATATCCTGCCGCGGCTGGACGAACTGCAGGCTGCCGGTGAGTGTCTGCAACACTTCGATACGGGCCAGCCGCTGGGCGACTTACGAGGTCAATTAGCCTCAGCGAATGTCTATCTGGGGGCCGGAGGCATCCGCGAGGCGTTGGGACAGGGCGCGCGAATCGTCATCACCGGTCGGGTAGCCGACGCGTCGTTGACGCTGGGGCCGGTGCTGCATGAATTCGGCTGGAGCGACAATGATTGGCCCAAGCTGGCCGCGGCTTCCGTCGCCGGACATCTCATTGAATGCGGAGCTCAAGCCACCGGCGGAATGTATTCGGCTTGGGATGCGTCCCAACCTCTGGGAAACGTCGGCTATCCCATTGTGGAGATTGACGCCGAGGGCCATGTTACGATCACGAAACCATCGGGCACTGACGGAGCGGTGACTCCCGATACAGTCGCCGAGCAACTGATCTATGAAATCGGGGATCCGCAGCACTACCTGACGCCGGATGTCGATGTGGATTTTTCGCAGGTTCGCTTGACGCAGACGGGTCCCGATCGGGTTGAAGTTTCAGGTGCGGCGGGGACTCCGGCCCCCCCGACTTATAAGGTGTCAATGGCCTATCGCGACGGCTATATGGCCACCGGGACGCTGGTGATCTACGGTCCGAACGCGACTCAACGGGCTCGACAGTGTGGTGAAATGTTACTGCAGCGAGTTCGCCGGGCCGGGCACGTGCTCGCACGGACGAATATTGAATGCCTGGGAAGCGGTCAAGTGGTACCGGGGATTGCCCCGTTGGTCGATCCTCCGGAAGTGGTCTTGCGCGTTACGGTCCACGATCCCTCGAAAGCTGCGGTGGAACGGTTTACTCGTGAGTTTGCGCCGCTGGTGACATCGGGGTTGTCCGGGGTCACAGGCTACACAGGCCCCCGGGCCAAACCGTGGCCGGTGTTGGCCTATTGGCCGACGACCATCCATCGCGACCGGGTTCAGGCGGTGGTGGATGTCAAACCAGCGAGTGAATGGTTGAAGTAGCAGCCGTAACCTGAACCTCCAGAAAGATCCCACTATGCCGAATACGATTCCACTTGGTGAAATAGCCCACGCCAGATCGGGTGATAAAGGGAACCATGCCAATGTCGGGGTCATCGCCTGGACCGATGCTGGTTACGAGTATCTCGGGAGGGTGCTGACCGAATCGCGGGTCGCAGAATTCTTCCTGCCGCTGCGACCGAAGCAGGTGCAGCGCTATGAACTGCCGGGCATCCGGGGTTACAACTTTATGCTCAGCGACGTCCTGGGGGGCGGCGCCAGCCGTTCGCTGCGGATTGATAGCCAGGGCAAAACGCTGGGTGTGGCGATATTGGGGATGGAAGTTCCCGCACCGCCGAACGTCGCTGAGATGTTGCGTCCTTGATAGGATGAGTATCAGCAACAACGGATGCACTCGCTTGCGCTTCGAGCTTGTATTCGCGGTCACTTTGTGACCGGAAATGCGCAGTGAGATTGCAATTCAACCCTGTACCAGATTGAATTTGACGGAGCCAATCCATGCGCATTGTGGCCGGTGGGATTTCGCACGAAACGAGCACTTTTGCCAAGACGCCCACGACGCTGGCCGACTTCGCGGCGGG
>CAMAVF010000077.1 GCA_945861445.1 Planctomicrobium piriforme
GCGATGTCGACGTTCTTCCAATTATCAAGATGCAATTCCAGCGCTCGGATTCGCCTCCATTCCTTCCAATCAGTGAGTGGCGTTCCAAACGCAACCATGCACCCATTATATCTGCTAGAAACTTAACTTCATTGCGCAACGCTCTGTAACTACCTGGCTATTAGTGGTATCGTTGACCTTCGTGGCTCACACTGCCATTGGAGCAAATCCAGTCGCGGCAGATGCGGCCAAGCCTGTTTCGCTCGACAAAGGGGTGCATCTGCTGTTGGACAATCATTTGATTGCCAGCAGCGCCGGGGTGGAACGCAAGGTGATTTCTCCGCAGCGGTTTCTGGCCGAGCCGATCGTGACGGGGGCTCTGGAGCATCAGAACTGGCAGCCGTTTTTTACCGTGGTGCATGATCCGGCGAATCCTTCGGGAAAGCCGTTTCGGATGTGGTACAACGTGGATGCGGTTGACGACCCGGCGGATGGGAATTACTTTGGGGTGACGGGACATCTCGAGTCGCCGGATGGTGTGCGCTGGCCTGGCCCCTGCGATCGTCTCAATTCACTGACCGTCGATGGCCGGGTCCGGTTTGGGGCCAGCGTGATCGATGATGGGTCTCGGGCCCGGACGCCGGCGGAACGCTTCAAGATGTTGTACTTCGATGCCGGCACGTTCGCCGGCCCACGGGTTGCGTTTTCGCCTGATGGCCGGCAGTGGACCCTGCACAATGGCGGCAAGCCGGTGCTGCCTGGTAACAACGGAGACGACATTTGGACTGCGGGTTTTGATCCTCTTCGTCAGCGCTATTTCCTGATCGGCAAGATCTACGCGCCGTTTACCTGGACCAATGCCGAAGGCAAGCAGATCACAGCGACCATTCGTCGCTATTTCACCTGCTTCAGTGCGGACTTCAAAACGTGGAGCGAGCCGAAGATGGTTTACTCGCCGGACGAAAAGGATTCGGGGATTACGCAGTGGTATGGGAGTGCCGGGCTACTGGTGCGGGGCAAGTTGATGGTCTCGTTCCTGCGGGTGCTGCGCGATGACATGTCGCCCGAGGGAGTCCCGGCCGAGGCTGTCGAAGCCAACACGCGGGGCAAGGCGGGGCTGGGTGCCAGCGGTTTCGGGGCGGCGGGTGGTTCCGGGATGGGTTATACCACGCTGACGTGGACTCGCGACGGTGAGACGTGGCAGCGCGATCGACACACCGATAAGTTCTTCGAGCCTGATCCGCGCGTCGGATCTTGGGACCATGCGATGTCGTGGGTGGGCAGTTCGGTCGAAGTGGGGGATGACGTGTTTCTGTACTACGCCGGGTATCGCTGGGGGCACAAGTATCATCACTCGGTCGACCGGCAACTGGGCGTGGTCAAAGTGAAACGGGACCGTTTTGTCGCCCGCCAGGCCGGAGCACAACCGGGAATCATTAAGACTCCGACCGTCGTGGTGGACGGGGACGCGCTCAAATTGAACGTCGATTCGCCCAATGGCGAAGTGCGCGTCCAAATCACGAATGCGGCTGGTGAAGCACTCCCGGGGTTTGGCTTCCAGGATTGTCGCCCCATCAAGACCGATTCCCTGGGGGCGGACGTGACGTGGGCCAAACCGCTCGCCACGCTACACGGGCAGGCGGTGCGGCTGGAGGTGTCGATTACGAATGCACGCGTGTTTGCTTTTGAAGTTCACTGAGGCGACGCAAATCGAATGACGCTCGCCGTGTCCCTCACCCCCAGCCCCTCTCCCCGGAGTACCGAGGCGAGGGGAGATGGTAATCTGTTTTATTAGGTGTCATGCTGAGACAAACAGGGTAGGGCGACTTGAACTCGATTGTTCCGACCACCTCAGCTTCCGAGTGCTTGGTCGATTTCGTCGAGCCAGACGAGCATTTCGCAGGTGTAGTCGATCGTGGCGTCGCCGGCTTCCCAGGAGCCGTTGGCGGCTTGTTTACTAATCAGCCAGTCGCCGACACGCTCGGCGAGTTTGCGCCAGATTGGGTCGCCCGTGAGGGTGTACAGGACGGCGCCGGCCCAGCCGACTTTGCCGCTTTGATAGGTCGTGAAATGGTGGTCGCAGGCGATCGTCGCCGGTAGCATGTAGGCTGTGGCCAATTCTAGCCACTTTGTCTGGCCGGTCGCCTTGTAGAGTTCCGCCAGATAGCCGGCAGCGATGCCCGTCTGGAAGAAGTATTGATTGGTCGGTTCGGCGGCGACGAATTCGTACCGGTCCTTTTCGGCCGCGGGGAACTCCGTACACAGACCCCCGGCGGGACTGCAGACCGTGAACAGGCGATCGGGAAAATCGGTCTGTTGTTCGCGCACGCGTTGCAGCCAGCGCCCGACACCGACCGCGGCTTCCATCCGACCGGCGTACAGCACGGCCAGGCCCGCTCCGCACGCGATCCAAATATCCTGCAGCGTTTGAGGAGTCCGGTCGGTCGCACTGGAGAAGAATCCGCCGCTGACTGGGTCCCACGTGGTCATCAGGAAATCGGACCCGCGCTGGGACAGGTCGAACTGACCCTGGCGGTGAGCTCCCATGATCACCCACGCGTTGTAGTAGGTGTGGTAGTAGCCGTGAGCGACTTCGGGGCGGGGAGCGAAATCGCCATTGGGGAGCAAGCCGTGCTGGCGAATCCAGTTCAAGATCCGCCCGGCCGCACAACTGTGACCACACACGAGCAGTGCCAGCGGGGCCTTGTAGTAGTCAGTGACGCCGGATTCGACTTTGCCGAAGCCGCCATCGGGTCTCATCTGACGCAGCAGAAAACTGCCGGCTCGGTCACGCGCGGTGCGAAAACGATCAGTCATGTTGGACCTCGGGTCACGGGAGTGTGGAAGTGGTCGCAGGAATTGCGAATTGATTATAACGACTTGGCGGGAGGGATGCGTGCATGGCACGCCATCGGCATTGGGGGCAGTTGGAAGAGGAGATTTCGCCACGGATGGACACACATGAAACCCAGCGCGGGCGTAGCCCGCAACCCAAGGAGGACGAAGAGATTTTAGCCACGGATGGACACGGATTGAACACGGATTAGGAAGGATTGATTTTCACCCCGGTAGGGCTACGCCGTGAAGGATATTTCGACGTCATGGGAGGGTGAGGCTCCTGCCGAACCGCGTGGTCTTTCGACTCCCGATAGACTGCTGCGGCTCGGCAGGAGCTCATCTCCGAGACGCGAACCCTTACCTGAAAGACCAGGTGAGCCCCGTGCCGTGAGGCCGGGGGTAGAGTAGAGACTCCAGTCGCAAAATCAGCATCGAGTAACGTCGATCGGCAATCAGAATCGCTACCCCACCCCGGGCCTCACGGCACCGGGCTCACCAAGAAGATTTCTAATGTTACTCTTTCACCACACTTTGCAATCAGCAATTAAGAACGCTCGGCAGGAGCCCCGCCCTCCCATCAACTCGGACGCCATATGCCAAAGGGAATAGTCCACGTGAAAATTGTGCGAATTGTCGCTCTGCGGACACTCGGTCGCTACAATCCGTAGTGTCTTGCCTTCGCAAGATCGATGAGTTTTCTTCCATTGTCAGGAGTGAACTATGCTGAATTTCAAGTCTTGGACCATCGCTGCACCGCTCACAGCATTGTTGGCCTTCGGCACTCTGTCCGCCGATGCCGCTGATGCACCCGCCCTGGCCAAGAAGGGCAAACCCGCGATCCAATCGGTTGGGCCGCTGGCCTTCGGTCCGACTGGCGTGTTGTTCGTGGGAGATCCGAAGTCGGCCACCTTGTTTGCCATTGGCGTCAGTCCCGAGTCCAGCGTGCCTCGCGCTGCCGAGATTAAGATCGAAGGCATTGATCGCACGATTTCCAGCCTGCTCGGGACTTCGGCCTCTGAAATCGTGATCAATGACCTCGCCGTTCAACCGACTACGGGCGAAGTCTACTTCAGCGTGACACGCGGCAAGGGTCCCGACGCCCAGCCCGCCATCGTGCGGGTCGACGGGGCCGGCAAGGTCAGCGAAGTACCGCTGGATAAGTTGAACTATGAATCGGTATCGTTGAACAATGCTCCGGCTGCGGATGCCAAGGACAAGCGCGGCGGTTCGTTGCGGACGGAATCGATTACCGACATCGCCTACAGCGACGGCCGCGTGTTTGTTGCCGGCCTGTCGAACGAAGACTTCGCTTCGAAGCTGCGAGCCATTCCGTTCCCCTTTAAGGATACCGACGCTGGAACGAGCGTGGAAATCTACCACGGTGCTCACGGTGCATTTGAGACTCGGTCACCAGTCCGCACGTTCGTACCATTCGACATTGGTGGCAAGCCCCACATTTTGGCGGCTTATACTTGCACCCCCTTGGTGAAGTTTCCGTTGAGCGATCTGAAGCCGGGCGAGAAAGTTCGTGGGGTCACCGTCGCCGAACTCGGCAATGGCAACAAGCCGCTTGATCTGATCGTTTATAAGAAGGACGGCAAGAGCCATTTGCTGCTGTCGAACAGTAAGCATGGCGTGATGAAGATTTCTACCGATACGCTCGACAAGCAGGAACCGATCACGACGAGAATTGCGGGCACCGCGGGAGTGGCCAAGGAAACCGTCACCAGTTTGAAGGGTGTCGAGCAACTCGACCGACTGAATGATCGGCAGGCCGTCGTCTTGATTAAGGACGCAGCGGGCTACAATCTGGAAAGTATTCCGTTGCCGTAACAAGTCGTGTCAGGCCAGCCCAGGGCAAGACCTTGGGCTGCTTCTGACGAACGTTTTGAATCTCACGCAAAGGCGCCAAGGCGCAAAGCAAACGAGGTTGAGCCCACTTCAGTCATTGAACTTTGCGCCTTGGCGCCTTTGCGTGAGATAATCTGGAGCTCGGATACGCGATGTTCGGACGAATTACAACTCCGCAGTCGCTTGTCGTAATCCTCAGCCTGATTCTTGGCGAAGCATCGTTTCCAAGTTCGGACTGTCACGCGGGCGAAGGTCCGCGCATTGGCCTGATCTCGAAATCGGCGGAACATCCTGCCGCGTTTGAAGCTTTCGGCCTCCCTGCTGCCGAACTGGTGCGACTGAAATCGCTGGAGCCGAACGGTCCGGCATTCTCAAGAATCTTCTCTGTTTACGTCGCCGGAAAAACGGCCGACGCTTCCGTGCCGCCAGTCGGAGGCCACTATCGCGTCGACGGTGCGCGACTGGTGTTTACGCCGCGCTATCCGCCGGTGCCGGGTCTCAAATATCGTGCGGTCTTGCGACTGCCTGCTGAGAAGGGCCAGGCCGGGACGCTCATCGAACAGGAACTCGCTCTGCCCAAGGAAGCTGAAGTTGAGACCAAGCCCGCGCGGGTCGAACAGATCTATCCCAGCGGAGATCTGTTGCCCGAAAATCATCTGCGGTTTTACATCCACTTCTCGCAGCCGATTGAACGTGGGAAGGCCTACGAACACCTGGAACTGCTCGATGAGGCTGGTAAGCCGGTCGAGTTGGCGTTCCTGGAACTCGGCGAAGAATTGTGGGATCCGAGTGGCCGCCGTTTCACCTTGCTCCTGGATCCGGGCAGGATCAAGCAAGGGTTGAAGCCGCGTGAAGAATTCGGGCCGATCCTGACCAAGGGCCGCCAGTACACGCTGGTCGTGAAGCCGGGTTGGTGCGATCTCCGGGGGCGTCCCCTGGTGGCAGAATTCCGCAAGGAGTTTGCCGTGGGTCCGATGATTGATAAGCCCATCAACACCAAACGCTGGAAGTTCAATGCGCCACGTGTCGGCACTGCCGATCCATTGGTGATTCGATTTTCACATCCGCTCGATCATGCGCTGTTGGAACGGACACTGACTGTCGTCGACGGTACGGGGAAGATGGTTCCCGGACGAGTCGTCGTTGCGGATCACGAACGGCGCTGGGAATTTGTTCCGGATTCGGTCTGGGCCTCGGGACAGCACCAGTTGGTTGTTGACACCGTGCTGGAGGACTCGGCGGGGAATAGCATTGTGCGAGCGTTTGAAGTGGATCAACAACACACGATTACGAAGTCGGTCACGGCTGAGACTGTGACGATCCCCATCTCACTGGCCACTGCGAATGCGGCCTCGAGCGCGTCGGGGGAGAAGTAATGGGTGAGGCTGTGGGATCGACGCTCGCAATTGCCCCTCACCCCCAGCCCCTCTCCCCGGGGTACCAGGGCGAGGGGAGATAGAACTCATTATTGTCACGTGACAAAATCGTAGTGTTTATGTGATATGGCCTCATCGTACGTGAATCTGATTCCATTCAGGAGAATGTTGATGTTCGTTGAATGCGGTTGGACTGTTGTCAGGGCAGGGCGGGTGGCCGGGATTCTGGCGAGTCTGGTCTGCGTCGCGGTTGTGGCTCAGGCCGAAGAGTGGTTGCAATTTCGCGGTCCGAAGGGGACTGGCATCAGTACGTCGAAGGCGAAGCTGCCGCAGGAGCTGGGTCCCCAGAAACATGTCCTCTGGAAGGTCGATGTGCCGACCGGGCATTCGTCCCCTGTGGTCTCGAAAGATCGCATCTTTCTGACAGGAGTTCGCGACAAGAAACTGTTCACGATGGGGCGGGACCGGTCCAGCGGGAAGCTGCTGTGGGAGGCGGAAGCCCCCGTGGATGAGTTGGAAAAAATCCACCTGACGGGCAGCTTCGCGCAGTCGACTCCGGCTACCGACGGCGACATCGTCGTCAGCTTCTTCGGATCAAGCGGATTGCATGCCTACGATCGCGATGGCAAGGCTCTCTGGAGCCACCGCATGGGCCCGTTCAAGAATGACTTCGGGGCGGGCAGCTCACCAATCATCGTGGGCGATTCGGTCGTCCTGGTTCAGGATCATGACGTCGATTCGTTTGTCGCGGCCTATGACAAGAAAACCGGCAAGCAGAAGTGGAAGACCGATCGCTCGGAGTTTTTCCGCAACTATTCCACGCCCGTGATCTGGGACGTGAATGGCAAGAAAGAGATCGTGGTGTCGGCGACATTGCGGATCGTGGGGTACGACTTCGAAACGGGCGTGGAAAAATGGACGGTGACCGGCGTCGCCCGCATCATCAACATGACGCCGGTCGTCGGTCCGGACAATACCCTGTATGCGGCCTGTTTCTCACCCGGTGCCGAAGCGAACGACAAGATTGTTCCGCCGTCGGTGGATGAGATCTTCGTGAGCGACACGGACAAGAACGGCACGATCGAAGAAAACGAGTTCCCCGATAATCCCCTGAAGAAACGGTTCTCTCAAATCGACCGCGACAAGGATGGGCATATCACGCGGGACGAATACCGAGCGGTCAGCAGGGCGCTGGGCGAGGGACGGAACGTCGTCGTGGCGATTAAGCCGGGGGGTACGGGCGACATCACGAAGAGCCACGTGAAATGGGAATACACGCAACAAATCCCGTATTGTCCCTCGCCGCTCATTTATAACGAGGTGCTGTTCATGATGCGGGACGGCGGCATTCTGACGTCACTGGATGCCCAGACCGGCAAGTTGTTGAAACGGGGCAGGCTGACGTCGACGGGTGGCTTCTATGCGTCACCCGTGGTCGGTGATGGCAAGCTGTACCTGATGAGCCAGGAGGGTGATTTGTCGGTGGTGTCGGCGAAGGGTGAGTGGGAGGAAATCTCATCGGCGAAATTCGACGCCGACGGACACGGCACGCCAGCGATCGTCGATGGCCGGATTTATGCCCGGTTGGGCGATCAGTTGTATTGCTTCGGATTGCCGGACCAAACGGCGGGGTTGTAGCCTTCACGACTTGAAGTAAGATAAATACTCCCTTTCCAACTTCATCGATCACAGGTTATCGCGCCATGACCCCACCGCAGACTCCCGAACCCAATTCGACATCAGCCACCGACGAATCGCGCCGCGACTTCTTGAAAACGGTCGGCGTCGGAGCCCTCGCATCGACAGCGGCACCGGCGTTTCTGTATGCCAGCGATAAAGCCGGCACCAAGAACGCCATCATCGGCGAAGGTGACCACAAGTACGAATGCCTGCACGGCTGGGGCCAGTTGCCCGACACGATCAAATGGCAAGAAACGCACGGCGTGGCGGTAGACGAAGCCGGCCTGATTTATGTCACCCATCGCTCGAAGACGCCTGAACCGGTCGACGCGGTGGTCGTGTTCGATCCGGATGGCAAGTATGTCCATTCATTCGGCAAAGAGTATCACGGCGGCGGACACGGGATTGATATCCGCAAGGAAAACGGCGAGGAGTTCCTGTACCTCAGCGACGTGAAGAACCGGATCGTCGCCAAGACGACTCTCAAGGGGGAACAAATCTGGAAATTCTGTTTCCCGTTCGAACCCAAGCTCTATCAAAAGGTGCTGCAATTTAGCCCGACGAACGTGGCGTTCCATCCGGACGGCGGCTTCTACGTGGCTGACGGGTACGGTTCGAATTACATCCATCAATACGACGCCAATGCGAAGTGGATTCGCAGTTGGGGCGGAACGGGTGACGAACCGGGCAAGATGAAGACCCCGCACAGCGTGTGGCTCGACAACCGCCCCGGCCGGGAAGTCTCGCTGGTGGTCGCCGACCGCGCCAATGCCCGGCTGCAGTATTTTACGCTCGACGGCAAGCACATCGGATTCGTCAAAGAGGTCAGCTTCCCCGCCGATTTCGACATCCGCGGTACGGAACTCCTGGTCCCCGATCTGCACGCGAGAATTTCCATCTTCGACAAAGACAACAAGCTCATCACTCACCTGGGCTACGACCCCGAGTGGACGAAAAACGTCCTGTCCGACAACTTCAAGATGCGTGGCCAGCCCGACCGCTGGGAGAACGGCAAATTCATCCACCCGCACGATGCGTGCTGGGACAAGGACGGAAACATCTTTGTGGCGGAGTGGGTGTTGACCGGGCGGGTGACGAAGTTGCGGAAGGTTTCATGAGTCGAAAAGCGACATCGCCACGGGCCAGTTCGGGCGCTTGCGGTCAAGGATGAATTCGACTACTCAACCGAAAACTTCTGCACGCGGTGGTTGAACGCATCGACGACATAGAGAGCCCCGCGGCTGTCGAAGGCCAGGCCGTGTGGGGCGTAGAACTGGGCGGGTTCGGACCCGGCCGTTCCGACGCCGCGGAGGTAGACGCCGTCGGTGGTGAACTGCTGGATGCGGCCGCACACGGCGCTCACCCAGACTCGGTCCTGCTTGTCGACGCAGATGCTCACCGGACCTTGCAGCGTTGCTTTGCGGTCCTTGAAGCCAGTGAAGGCGCCGCCGAAGCTGCCGGGTTTGTCCTCGTTGTTTCCCCAAGCCAACACAAACTGACCATCCGGCGTGAACTTCTGAATGCGGCCCTCGGATCCCTCGGTGGTATAGACCTGGCCTTTGCTGTCGAAGGCGAGAAATTGCGGGCCGCCCACGCGTGAGCGGAGCGAGACCTTGCCGCCGAACTGGCCCTCTTTGGATCCATACTCGCCCCACTTGCCCAGGAACTTGCCTTCTGCATTGAAGATCTGCACTCGACGATTCGTCTGGTCGGCAACATAGACCCGACCATCCGCAGACAAGGCCAATCCCCCGGGACAGTCGAATTCACCGTCTGCGGTGCCGGTCTTGCCCCATTGCCGCAGCAGTTTGCCGGTCGGGTCATAGACCGAGATTCTGTCGTCGGTCCGCAACTCGCGTTTCTTCTCAGCGAAATGAGAGAGGTAAATGTCGCCCGAGCGGCTGATTGCAATCCCCCCCGGAGTCGGCAGCACCGGGAGGACCGCGAGGAGCTTGCCCTCAGTGGAGAATTTCTGGACGCGGTCGTTGTAAAAATCGGTGACGAAAATCTCATCGGCCGCATTGATGGCAATGCCGATCGGAAAATGAAACTCACCCGGTTCCGTCCCTTGACTGCCCCATTCCTTGAGGAATCGCACCGCGCCAGGTTTTGATTGAGCTGCGGCCGGGGCTTGAGCGGTCGGCTCTTCGCCTGCCAGGCAAAACTTTGGCACGACCAGCGTAGACCCGGCAATGCACTGCGAAATCGCGATGATCACCAGCAACAGTTGAGCGAATCGTGCGTTCATGATAGCCGTCATTCTACAAGCGTTCCGAGCGCACTCGCAAACTTATAAATGCTAACAAGACCTCTGCGTCAGTACAGAACCGCTTGAAATATGTCGGTTCTGAACTTCCCACAACCGGTTTTGTCAGGGCTTCTTACTCAAACTCATTCCCGACCTTGCGGGCACGAATTGGTTTGTCGAGATTGATCCCGAGGTGCAATCCGACTTCGACGATCAGATTCCAGCCAGCGGCCATCTGCACGAATGGTGACAGGCTCGCGACCTCTGGAATGATGATGGTCGGAAAGCGAGTCGGAAGCGATGCGATCGCGATGATCGTCAGACCCACGCCATCGACGAGCGTCTTCTGAAACTTGTCCTCGGAACCGGGGTAGGGGTTCACCCAGATGAGGACATCGCTCGCGTCCATCACCTCTTCGATGCCGTGGACAGCGTAGGTCCCTTCCAGGTAATCCGCTGACTTGCGGGTGATTTCGTTCGTTTTCAGGGTCAGTTCTTCCGCGACGCCGTCGTTACGCCCCACCCAGTAGATGGATTTCGCACGGGCAATCCGCTCGACCAGCGTTTGGTCAATCGGTGTCGTCACTGCAGCTTGAAACGCTTGGGCGAGAGCCTCTTGCAGTGATGCCAGCGTGGCGTGGCCCGCGGCGTGTTCCAATAGAGCTCTCAGAAAGAGGGCCTGCTCGATGACACTTTTGGAGGCCGCGACCGCGTGTTCCTCGCCGCATGACAGAACGTAGCCCGCGTTCGCCAGCGATTCGAGTTTCGATTGCGGATGAGCACAGAGACTGTAGCGCTGACCATGTCTGGCACGCTGCAGCTTTTCAAACAAGCCGATCACCTCAGCCGTGCGTCCGGAGTTTGACAGGGCGAAGACGGCCCAGTCGGTGAGATCATACTCTTGCGCCTGCAGTCCAGTCTCCGTATGCAGAGTGACTGGCCAGTTCTGCCGGCGGGCTTCGGCGATCACATGCTTCGAGGGAAACAAGCGGCTGGAGCCTTCGCCGGTGAGTAACAATCGGCCGGCACTGGCGATCTGTTGGCTGGTGGATTGCATGCGACCCGCGTCGAAGCCACGAATCAAATCGGGGACCGCGAGCATGTCTTCGATCAGACCGAACTGGGTGTAGCGTGCGTCGTTGGGAATCATGTGGGGGCCTTAACTCTTGAACGATGGAATCACCAGATTCGCATATTCCGGCAACGGCCCGACCAACGGTTTCAAATACTCATGAAAGGCTGGTGTCACGCCCATGCCGTCGGCTGCGATGAACTCGTCGGGTAGTGGTCGCTCGTGATTCGCGACACTCGCCAGGAGAGCGGAACCGAAGGTGATGCGATACGGGTCGTTGCTGGCTCGCTCGAAGGTCACCATCTCGCCGTTGCGTCCGGCAATCGCCCGTTGCACGGCCTCTCGACCTGCGCCGTAGGCCTCGTCAAAATCGAGCGACACCGCTCGATCGGCGGCACACATCTGCAGCGATTCGGTCACCTGGAACTCGCCGCGCCAACCGAATTCGTCCGTGATGATGCGATGCAGGACCATCGCGGCACTCGTGCCCCCCATCGCTCCGAATTCCACGTTGTTGAACTTGTCTCGAGTCTGCGACGCGCTCACCGGACTGCCATCGGCGTTGGTGATCCCCTCGCCACAAACGATCGAGACGAATCCATATTCGCGTTTGCGTTGTTCGACAGCCGCCAGGAAGGCCGCCCGATCAAATGCACGTTCCGGCAGCAACAGCAAATGCGGGGCATCGCCCGTCGTCCGCTGAGCGGCCGTCGCTGCGGCCGGCAACCAGCCGGCACTGCGGCCAACTGTCTGAAAGATGCAAAACTGATCCACTCGCTGCATATCGCGGGCCAACAATCCCGCCTGTAAAACACTGAGCGCCACGTAACGAGCCGCACTGGGGAACCCGGGGGTGTGATCGGTGCCAAACAGATCGTTGTCGACCGTTTTCGGAACACCGATTCCTTGCAGTTCATAACCTTTCGTGTCCGCATACGCGGTAATCCGATGGATGGTGTCCATCGTATCGTTGCCGCCGATCATGAAGAGGTAGCGGATGTCGTGCTTTTTCAACTGGGCCAGGATCGGCTCGAAATGTTCATCCTTCAGCTTCAGGCGTGTCGAGCCGAGGGCACTGCTGGGAGTGCGTCGCAGACCGGTGAGGACCTCCGCGGGCTGCTCAAACATGTTGATCAACTGATTGTTGAGCACCCCTTCAATGCCGAACCGCATGCCGAAGACTTGGCCGATACTGCCCGATTCCCGAGCCGCCTCGACGATGCCCACCAGCGACGAATTGATGACCGGCGTCGGACCACCCGACTGACCGACCAGCGCATTGCCCTTTGCCATGACTGATTCCTTAATTGCCCATCATCCACGGCCGCTGGCGATGGCCATTTGCTCTTTGCCGTTGATGATCGACTGCTTGTCGAAGCGGTTGCCGAAATAATGTTTGATGGCGTCTGGATCGTTCAGAACCGTTTCCGCATCCCCATCGCACAACACGCGACCGCCATAAATGATATAGTTGCGGTCGGTAATTGCGAGTGTTTCGCGTTCACGGTGATCGGTCAACAGGATGGCGATACCGCTGTCTCGCAACTGGCGAATGATGTCCTGAATGCTGTGAATCGTGACCGGATCGATGCCCGTGAACGGTTCGTCCAGCAGGATCAGCGTCGGTTCACTGGCCAGGCACCGGGCAATTTCCAGCCGGCGTTTTTCGCCGCCGGACAACGTCGTGGCAATCTGATGCTTCTTTGTCGTCAGCCCGAATTGTTCCAGCAGTTCGCCGGCGATCAGGAATCGTTCACGGCGTTTGACCGACAGCATTTCCAGGATGGCCAGGAGATTCTGTTCCACGGTCATCTTGACGAAAATGCTGGTTTCCTGGGCGAGATAGCCCATGCCATGCTGGGCGCGCTGATACATCGGCCAGTCGGTGACTTCGACGCCATTCAGAAAAACGCGTCCGGCCGTCGGCGTCACCATGCCGCACGACATGCGGAAGGTCGTCGTTTTGCCCGCGCCATTCGGCCCGAGCAAACCGACGATCTCCCCCCGTTCGACGAAAAAATCAACACCATCGACCACCCGGCGCTGTCCGTAGACCTTCACCAATCCCTGGCAAATCAGATGAGCCATCTGAGCCCTCCTTCCATAGAGAAAATCCCAAGGTTGAAGTACGCCGAAATGGCAATTGTGTCAAGAGCGTCGTTCCAATGTCGAATGACGAAATCCGAATGTCGAATGAATGACGAATGACGAAATCCGAATGACCCGAATGATATGTCCAATAACACTCAACTTGCTGCGGCGAACTGAATTATGATCATACCGTTGCTGCGAATACATTCTGCACGGCCATTTCTCCATTTGTCATTTGGACTTGGTCATTCTTTCGTCATTCGACCTCGAATCCCGATTGCCGCTGACCATCTAGCATTTCTCTGTTCAGCAAGTTTGCTATAGTAACCCGGCGATACTCTCACCCCGGCGTCCTCTGCTGGCGGGAGCCTGGTCTGTGCTGCAATGAAGGAGCGTGCGTCTGTGGCGAGTGGTCGTTGGAACCGATTCATCGACCGGCTGGTCTACTACCGGCTGGGGTTGCTGTGTCTGGCGATCGCGTTGACCGGGTTGTCGATCTACCCCGCCAGCCGCGTGACGTTCGATCAGACGATCGAGTCGCTGTACGCCCCCGGTAATCCCCGACTGGTCGAGTACACCGACAGCAAAACGCTGTTCGGCGGCGATGAGTTCGTGTTTTTGACTTACACCGACCCGCAACTGTTCGAAGACGCCGGACAAGAACGACTGGCCAACCTTGCCGCCCGCGTGGCGGAGGTTCCCGGCATTGAGCTCGACAGCGTTCAAAGTCTCGACACGTATCTGGAGATGACGAACCGCAAACCGTTCAAATCGCGGCGTCCGAAAGTTCTGGAGTTCGCGCGGAGCGTGCTGCTGGGTGAAGACAACCAGACCACGGCAATCGCGATGCGACTGGAAAATGAAGCGACCGCCAGGCAACCGCGACCAGCGACCATTGCCGAACTGCGTCGAATTGCTGCCGAGCAACCGCTGCCGACGTCAGTCGTGGGCGAGCCAACCCTGGTGCTCGACATGTTCCGCTATGCCGAAGAAGACGGCCAGTTCATGGGCTGGGCGGCATCCATTCTGATGGTCGCAGTCATTCTATTCTTCCTGCGCGATTTTCGATCGATCATCCTGCCATTCATTATCGTCCAGATGACGATTCTGTGGACCAAGGCCGGTCTCTGGAGCACGCACCTCCAACTGACCATGGTCAGCTCGATCCTGGGTTCGCTGGTCACCATCATTGGCGTCTCGACGGTGGTGTACCTGTCGTTTTACTTCCAGGAACTGCGTCAGCAATACGATCGAGAGACGGCCTTCCGCAAGATGCTGCAGGTGATCGGAGTGGACATTGTGTGGGTCTGCCTGACGACCGCTGTGGGCTTCGCGGCGCATCTGTCGAGTCACCTGCACCCCGTCCGCTCGTTTGGGGTGACGATGGTGATGGGATCGCTGCTGGTATTGCTGGCGATGGCGCTCGTGCTGCCGGCCGGAATGCTGCTGGGGGCGGGCCAACTGCCAGCGGGCAAACCGCGCGGAGAGCAACAGGTCAACCAGTCGCTCCATCGGCTGACGGCCTGGGTCCTGGGGCATCCCTGGTGGATCAGCACGGCCACGCTGTTGGTTGTGATTGGCGGCGTCAGCGGACTGTGGCAACTGCGCGTCGATACCGATTTTACGCGCAATTTCCGGTCATCCAGTCCCGTGGTTCAATCGTTGAACTTCATGGAAGAAAAGCTGGGTGGCGCCGGCCTGTGGGAAGTCAATTTCTCGGCCCCGCACGAACTCGATCCCGATCATCTGGATCAAGTGCGACACCTGACCACACAGTTGCGAGAACTCAAAACGGAGAATGAACCCGCCCTCACGAAGGTGATTTCGCTCACTGACGGCCTGGATATCTTGCCGCGGATCCCCATTCTGGTCCCCGACGACGAAGCCAAGCTGCGCTGGCTGGATGGCATGCAGACGGGGTTCGGCACCAGCCTGTTTAATATGGAAAAAGGCCGGATGCGGATCATGCTGCGGGCGCGCGAGCGGCAAACTGCGGAAGCCAAAGAGGATTTGATCGCTCGCGTGACGGCAGTCACCAGGGCCGTATTTCCTGATGCGAAGGTGACGGGACTGTTCGTTCTGTTGACCTATCTGGTGGACAGCCTGCTGGCCGACCAGATGCTGGGGCTGGTCGTGGGAGCGGCGGGATTGATTTTGATCATGACGATCGCCTACCGGTCAATCTGGATGGGGCTGATTTCGCTGGTGCCGAATGTCCTGCCGATCTTGCTGCTGCTGGGCGGCATGGGCTGGGCGGGAATTCCGGTCAATATCGGGACGGCGATGATCTCCAGCGACACGATGGGCCTGACGATCCACGACAGCATTTTCTATCTCTCGGCCTACCGCCGAGCCCGCCTGTCGGGGCTCGATTTCCGCGGCGCCCTGTCGGAAGTCCAGACGGAAGTCCGCCGCCCGTTGATCTATTCCAACATTGCCCTGATCCTGGGATTCCTGGTGCTGACGACATCGCACTTTGTGCCGTTGATTTACTTTGGGGCACTGGTCAGCACGGCGATCGCGGGGGGGCTACTGGTGAATCTGCTGCTGATCCCCCTGCTGCTGCAGATTGGCGAACCGCGCCCGCCGGAATAGCAAGGCATTTTCATAAGTCCCAATTGTCCCATCCGTCCCATAAGTCCCATGAATTCTGATGGGACGGATGGGACTTATAGGACGGATAGGACTTATGGGATTCTGGGCTTTGTTGCCAGCGCCTGGATCTGTGACAGCAACGCATCCAGCGGTAGCAGTTTGGAAATCACTGCCACGGCCCCAAAGTCCAGCAATTCAGTGAGGAAATCCGGCGTAATAAATCCCGCCAAGGCGACCATATTCGCGTTGGGAAAACGCCGCCGGTTCTCATTCCAGCGCTGTATCATTTCCGCATTCCAGGGATCAACGTCCCACACGACCAACTGCCCTCCACCGGCGGCACCTTCCGCCGCGATGGGATATCCCGCTTTGCGGAGCAGGTCAACCCACATCTCGGCTAGCTTGCGGTCTGGTGAGACCACCCGGATCACGCATCGCGAACCGGAAGCGGAGCGGGTTGCGATCGCAGGTTGTCGGCTGCGAAAAACCTCATCACGGCCTGCGGTCCAAGGCATGGGGTTCCCTGCCAGATCCGAAGTCGTGAACTGCAGCAATTCAGTCCGCAGCGCTGCTTCGATCTGCTCCAATGGAACGCGGAGTGCCAGCGGCCAGTCCTGCCGGGAACGGCCGTCCGAGACACACCACGGACCGTAGCAACACAGGACTCGCGACAGCGGCCCGCTGCCGGACAGTCTCAAGAAATCGCGGAACGGAAACTCATCCGACCAGGTCTGCACGACGACGATCAGATCGGCTTCCTCGCCCCGACGATAGCGCTCGGCGAGTGCCGTCAGGTCGCGAATCTGCGTCAGTGCCTCTTCGGGAACTGCTGCCGACACGGCCTGTAAGACGCGAGAAAACTCAGCGGTGCGAGAGTCACCCAATAAAACAACACGGGGGAGAGGCAGCACCTCTTCCCCCGTGTCATGGAGTATTCTCAACCGTTCAGACATAACTCTTTCCGGCGACTCTAGTCTCGACTGGAGAACGCCAGCACGATTCGCAGGACATACCAGAACAGCAACGCCACCGAGGCAAACAGTTCCAGGGCTGCACCGACGTGCTGGTCGGTCCGATAGTGATGCAACACGTTCGACGTGTCATACAGGATGAACCCGCACGCCAGCACGACCATCGCACCGCAGAAGAACAATCCCAGGCTGAATCCGGCAAACACCGCGACGATGGCGATGACGAGTGCCGACCAACTGCCAATCATCAATGCCGTCCGCAAGAACGAGAAATTCGCTCCGCTGACGAGGACAATCGTCGTCAATCCCCCGAAAATCAGCAGTGTGATGATTCCCGCGGTGGGAATCACGTTACCGCCGCCTTGATCGAATTTTGTAGCAATCCACAGCAGCGGCACGAAGAAAATGGCCTCGGCGACCGTATACAGACCGAGTCCCAGGTACTGCATCGCCGGTGACGCCGCGTTGCTCGCCCACGACCGGGCAACCCAACTGGCCAGCATGAAGCCGGCGATGATCACAATCATTCCGATCGATCCGCCGCCCATCATCCCGCCGACGATCTGGTCAACGGGAAGCAGATTGAAAATCACTGCCTCCAACCCGATGAAGGCCAGAATGGCGCCAAACAGGTGGATGTAGGTGTTTCGCAAGAATGCAGCTCGCTCAGTGGCCGCCGCATCGATCGCAAACAAGTCATTGGCATAACTTTGCCCGTAACTCATCGCAGTAGTCCTTTCTGAATTTTCGAAGGTAGTAACCCACGCTCATGTCAGTATCAACGAAAATCATGAGATTTCGGCTCATGAAATATTCGCTGCTGGTGACGGAATGTCAATTCAATTCAACGCGACACAAGGGAAGTGACTACAGGAATGAGTTGTCGCGCGGGCGAGACAGATCTACAAGACTGGTGAGATCAGCATCGCCAAACGGATTTTAGCCGCGATGGGGTCTGAATGTCTATCTCAGCAATCCGACAAATCTGCCAAAACGGCACAGTCCCTCGCAAACGTGCCGCCTGCCAATTTTTGCCAAGTTCTGCCGGCGGTCTTTGGCGGGGGTGTTTGATCGGCGAGGCAATCGGCGGAATACGACACCACGGAAGCGAGAAAACTGGCAGAGTCCGACACGCAGCATTTGCCAACTCTGAAGTCCCGATTTAAGTTGCGTCAAACCGAATCTTGCCTTGATCGATCTGGAGTACTAGAATTCGGCAAGTTTGCCCGATCCCTACACACTCTATCATCAGAAGGACCGATTTGATCCAAGTTCCTGCGAGATTTGTTCTTGTGAGAGATGGCATGAAAGGTGCAGTTTCCACTTGCAGTCCGAACTTTCGGCACATTCGGCCCCTCTGAATTTCAGAGATTCCGAGAGTGGTCGGCGAGGTTTGGTTCCTGAAGTATGTTTGACGGAGTATCACCCCCCAAAACAATCAACTAGCGAAATCATCCAAAAGTGCATCGAAAAAAGATCGATCCCCGGTGAATTTGCAAGTCGTAGAATCAAAAGTCGTAGATCGCCAGTCACACAACACACGATGACTCGGAGAGCCATCGGCCAAGCCGCAAGATTGCGGGATAATGTCGAGACCCCGTCGACAGGAATTTGACGAATCGCCACGGCACTAGCCGTCGATTCCGAAAGGAACATGAAATGTACGAACGATTTACCGATCGCGCCCGCAAGGTCATGCAACTGGCCAATCAAGAAGCGCAGCGCTTTAACCACGAATACATCGGTACCGAACACATCTTGCTCGGCCTCGTCAAAGAAGGCTCGGGCGTGGCCGCGAACGTGCTGAAGAACCTCGATGTCGACCTGCGTAAGATCCGCAACGAAGTCGAGAAGATCGTGCAGCCCGGTCCCGATATCGTGACGATGGGCAAGCTACCCCAGACGCCGCGGGCCAAAAAAGTCATTGAATACTCGATGGAAGAGGCTCGCAACCTCAACCACAACTACGTGGGTACCGAACACATTCTGCTCGGCCTGCTCCGCGAACAAGAAGGTGTCGCCGCCCAGGTTCTCATGAATCTCGGCCTGAAGCTCGAAGATGTTCGTGAAGAAGTTCTTAATCTGCTCGGTCACGGAATGGAATCGGCCGAAGGAACTTCCGAACGCGGCCAACCCGGCGCCAAGAGCGAAGGGGGCGCCGCGACCAAGGGGGGCAAGAGCAAGACCCCGGCCCTCGACAGCTTCGGCCGCGACCTGACCGAACTCGCTCGTCAGAATAAGCTCGACCCGGTCATCGGCCGGTCGAATGAAATCGAACGCGTGATCCAGATCCTGTCGCGCCGCCAGAAGAACAACCCGGTCCTGCTCGGTGAAGCGGGCGTCGGTAAGACGGCCATCGTCGAAGGTCTCGCACAGATGATCATCGACGGGACCGTGCCGGAATTGCTGCGTGATCGCCGCATCGTGGTGCTCGACCTGGCGATGATGGTTGCCGGTACCAAGTACCGTGGTCAGTTCGAAGAGCGTATCAAAGCGGTGATGAACGAAGTGCGCCGGGCTCGGAATACGATCCTCTTTATCGACGAGTTGCACACACTGGTCGGTGCGGGCGGAGCAGAAGGGGCAATCGATGCGTCGAACGTCCTGAAGCCAGCCCTCAGCCGTGGCGAACTGCAATGCATCGGTGCCACGACGCTCGATGAGTACCGCAAATACATCGAAAAAGACGGGGCCCTGGAACGCCGGTTCCAGACTGTCGTCGTCGAACCCCCCAGTGCTTTGGAAGCCGTCGAGATCCTCAAGGGTCTGCGCGATCGGTACGAAACGCACCACAATGTGCAGATCACCGATGACGCCCTCGAAGCGGCTGTAGAACTCTCGACACGTTACATCACCGCCCGTTGCCTGCCCGACAAGGCGATCGACGTCATCGACGAAGCGGGTGCCCGTATCCGGTTGAAGTCGATGGTCCGTCCGCCCGACCTGAGCGAACTCGAAGACGAAATCGAACGCCTCAAGCAAGAGAAGGAAGAGGCGGTCGCCAATCAGGACTTCGAACGGGCCGCCGAACTTCGTGACAAGGCGGAGAAGCTCGCCAAGAAGAAAGAGAACCTGAAGAAGGAATGGCAGGAGAAATCCAAGCAGACGGAAGGTCTCGTCGATGCCGACGTGATCGCCGAAGTCGTCGCCAAGATGACGGGCATCCCGTTGACTCGCTTGTCGAGCGAAGACGCCGTCCGCCTGCTGCAGATGGAAGACGAACTCAAGAAGAAGGTCATCAGCCAGGAAGAAGGCATCAAGCGGATCGCCAAGGCCGTCCGCCGCAGCCGGAGCGGATTGAAAGATCCGAAGCGGCCGACCGGTGCGTTTCTGTTTGCTGGGCCGACCGGTGTCGGTAAGACGTTGCTCGCCAAGTCGCTGGCCGAATTCCTGTTCGGTGATCAGAGTTCGCTCATTCAGATCGACATGAGCGAATACATGGAGAAGCACAACGTCAGCCGCCTGATCGGTGCTCCTCCGGGCTATGTCGGTTACGAAGAAGGGGGCCAGTTGACGGAGAAGATTCGTCGCCGTCCCTACGCCGTGGTGTTGCTCGACGAAATCGAGAAGGCTCACCCCGACGTCTTCAACATGCTGTTGCAGATTATGGAAGAAGGTCACCTGACCGACAGCTTTGGTCGCAAGGTGGATTTTAAAAACGTCGTGCTGATCATGACCACCAATGCCGGTGCGAATGTGATTCACTCAGGTGATACGTTCGGCTTCGGCAAGAAGGACGAAGACACCAGCTATGACCGGATGAAGCAACGTTTGATGCACGAGATCGAACGCGAATTCAAACCGGAATTCCTGGGTCGTCTGGATGACGTGGTCGTATTCCGCAGCCTGACTCGCGACAACCTGAAGCAGATCGTCGAGATCGAGTTGGGCAAGGTTCGCGAACGGCTGGCCGAAAAGGGTCTCGAACTGCACCTGACCGAAGAGGCCAAGGAATTCATCATCGGCAAGGGTGGCGAAGTCGACTACGGTGCTCGTCCGCTCCGTCGCTCGGTGGAAAACTACATCGAAGACCCGCTGGCGGAAGAACTGCTCAAGGGTCAGTTCAACGGCAAGAACCGGATCACAGTGACGGTGAAGGAAGTCGGCGATCAGAAACAGCTCGACTTCGTCTCCTCGACTGAACTGCCTGGCGAAAGCCATGAACTGGTGGCAGCCACTCCGGATGCGAAGACCGAATAGGTCTCCGTTGACAATCGAGAGAAACTCCAAGAGCCATCCCAATTGGGATGGCTCTTGGCATTTGTGGCGCCTTTCCATCGTGGGATGTGGCCTCTGGCCCGTCCGAGGCCCGCCGTAAAGGATCTTGAGTAGCAGAATTCGTAAGAATTCTGTCGCGTGTCCCAGCGGTTGTGATGTTCACGAATACCCATCCGTCTCATAAGTCCTATCAGTCCCATTCTGAAAATGCATGGGACTTATGGGACGGATGGGACTTATGGGATTAATACTGGGCACATTATTCAACCGCATGATGCCCCTTCGCCACAATGTTGCCGTTAATGCCGCATCACGGTGATTTTTCGCATCATTCCCGGCGGTTGCGACGCCGCTTCACGCACTCGATTGTGCGTTGATTCGCGAGCCATTAGTCAAGCTTGGTTAACAACTTGTGTCTGGCCGCGAATCGGCGCGTCAAGAAACTGAAACAAAATGTCTCGATTGGCATACGGGCTGCTTTACAGGTCATTCATCAAACACACCGGTGACTCAAACCAGCCGGTCAAACAGACAAGATTCACAGCCCAACAAAGTCACACAGAAGGAACCACAGCCATGACGAACATCTTCACCAACCTGTTGAACGACGAAGCCGGTTTCATTGTCTCTGCCGAACTGGTCCTGGTCGCCACGATCGGCGTCCTCTCCCTGGTCGTCGGACTGTCGGAAGTCGCTTTCAACATCAATCAGGA
>CAMAVF010000078.1 GCA_945861445.1 Planctomicrobium piriforme
AGAAAAAGGGCCCCGAAACGAAGACCAAAGCTGGTGTTGTGGAGATCGACCCGGCATTGAAGCGCGATAAGACCGCATTGCCGCCCGGTTATCAAGTCCCCCCGGAAGCTCTTCCGGATATCAATATCATCAAGGAAATTCCGTTTCCGGTGAAGAAGGACGCCAAAGATCCCGCGTGGCGCACCCACCAGGATCTAATGAAAAAATACAATGCCCTGCTGCCCAAAGGGGCCTTCGCGGATCCCAAAGCGGAAGGCGAGATCTTGCGTTATGGCATCAAGTTCAAGCTTGCCAGGATGACGCAACGCAGCATCCTGTTTCCGACGGACGAGGATCGTGAAAAGATCCAGAAGGCCCAGGAAGAGGAAAAACGTGTCGAGGCCCCGGATACCATTGAAAAGCTGCGCGACGACCTCTTGAAGGACGTCAGAGACACGAACGCCTTCAATGGCCAGATGCAAATCCGCGATGCCTTCCTGGATATCCTGTGCGAAGAAGCTCCGAAGCTCTACGACAATAATTTCTATGTGCGGTTCAATCTCGCCCTGATTCTTTCCAGCCTCAACAATCGCGACGAAGATCGCGTGAAGATGATTCCTGAAGAACCCTGCTTCAGGGCGATCAAGGCGCTGTTGGAATTGGTGAATAATCCGAAGCAACACCCGATGTATAAAGTGCATCCGGTGATTGATCTGGCCAAGATTTGCCGCCACAAGAACTGCAAGCCGGAAGATCGTTTCGCGATTATCGAATCACTGCTCAATCAGATGACCGCTGCCAAGACTTTGCCCGAATGGTACGGGATGCGTGTCGCGGAAAGTCTGGCGCAGTTGGGCGAGCCCAATGATCGAACTCGGCAACCGGTGGTTGTCGATGCCCTCGTTAAGGTCTTGAAAGATCAGGAGTATTCGTTCCGAGTGCGAGCTCAGGCCGCGCATTCTCTGGGACGCGTGCCGCTGGAAGGCTATCGCAAGGCCGATGAGATCGCCATCGAGATGCTGCGGCTGGGGGAACAGATGGCGGCACAGTATGAAAAAACCAAGACAAATCCACGCTGGCAGTTGTACTTTGCTTATGTCTATCTCGGGTTCCAACCTCAAAATGCTGCCGAGCGAACTGAGAAAAAAGGCTTGCTGGGACAGGTCGATTCCAAGCCCGTATTGGCGGGGACCAAAACTGTCGTGACGGAAGCCTATCAACATTTTCTGCCGCTGGCTCAAAATGTTTTGGGTGCCAAAAATAGTACACCCATTCCCGATCAGCTCCGAAAAATCAAGGTGTGGCTCGATGCCCGCGGTAAGCCGTCTCTCGCCGTAAAAGCGGAATGAACGACCCCGGCAATCACCTGGTAATCTCTGCTGATTGTTGCTGATCGTCGTGGAGATCGGTAACCACCAACGTACTCAGAATTGAACCCGGTCTTTGACAAGACCGGGTTCGTTCATTATAGAAGACGGTTTCACCCTCCCCGATGGGGAGGCCAACTGGGATCATCGTCCGTGCGAACGTGATTTCCATCCCGACTTCATCGGATTCAGTGAGACGCACAGGTATGGGAAACAGCATGGCCGAGCAACGGATTCGAGTAGGCATTGTCGGAGCAGGCGAGAACACTCGTGTGCGGCACATTCCTGGATTTCGACAGATCCCGGGTGTGGAGATTGCCGGTGTCGTCAATAGCCGACCCGAAACGACCGCCAAGGTCGCGGCCGAATTTGGCATCCCGAAAACCTATGCGCGCTGGGAGGACCTGGTCGCCGATCCGCAGATTGATGCCGTCCAGATCGGGACTTATCCCAACTTGCACTCCGCCATTACCTGTGCCGCACTCAATGCCGGCAAGCACGTTCTCTGCGAAGCCCGGATGGCGGCCAGTCTGCAAGAAGCGCAGCAGATGCTCGCCGCTTCCGAGGCGCATCCGCAACTCGTGGCGCAGATCGTCCCGAGTCCGCTGGGACTGGAGTGTGGTGAATACGTCGGGAACCTGATTCGTAACCGGTTCCTGGGTGAACTGCGCGAGGTCGTTGTCATCGGGGCGAACGACCAGTTCTGGGATTTCTCGCGTCTCTTGCACTGGCGTCAGCAACGTGAATTAAGCGGCGTGAATGTGCTGATGCTGGGCATCTTGCAGGAAACGGTTTCACGCTGGATCGGTCCGACGTCACGCGTGTTTGCTCAGTCAACAATCTTCGAAGCCACCCGCCCTGCTCCGCAAGGTGAGATCTCGCTGGATGTCACGGTTCCCGACAGTGTGCAGGTCGTGACGGAGTTGGCCAATGGCGGTCGGGGCATCTACCACATCAGTGGGACAATTCTGTTCGGCCCGGCCACCCAGATTCATCTGTACGGCAGCCTGGGGACGATCAAGGTGGAATTTGGCTCGGCAGAGAAAGTGTGGATCGGACGGGCCAACGAGAAGGAAATCCGCCTGATCGAGCTGCCTGCTGAAAAGAAGGGTCACTGGCGCGTCGAGGCCGAATTCATCGGTGCCATTCGCGGTACAGAACCCGTCCGCTATACCGATTTTGCGACCGGCGTCCAATACATGGAATTCACCGAAGCCGTCGCGATCAGTGCGGAATCTGGGCGAGCAGTCGAACTGCCCCTGACGAAGCTGGCCTGATCGCGATCTTGTTCTTAACACAAAACAAAACAAAACAAGCCTGGCAGTGACACGCAGTCACTGCCAGGCTTGTTTGTTTGGTGATTGAAAGCAGTCGCGATCACACCCCGGCGGTGGCCTTCGTCTCCAAGTGAACGACTTCGCCCGTGGCTTCAAACGCTTTGCGCATATCCTCATTGATTCGCATCGAGCAGAACTTCGGACCACACATCGAGCAGAACTTGGAGCTCTTGAACGTCTCTTGGGGCAGCGTTTCATCATGCATGCTGCGGGCCATTTCGGGGTCCAGCGAGAGGCGGAACTGTTCGTTCCAGTCGAACTCATAGCGGGCTTTTGACAGGGCATCATCGCGATCGCGGGCTCCGGGACGCTTGCGCGCCACGTCTGCCGCATGTGCGGCAATCTTGTAGGCGATCACGCCAGCCCGGACGTCTTCAGGGTTCGGCAGTCCCAGGTGTTCTTTGGGAGTGACGTAGCACAACATCGCTGCCCCATGCTGCCCAGCCAGGGCCGCACCGATGGCACTCGAAATGTGATCGTAGCCCGGAGAGATATCGATGACCAACGGCCCCAGCACGTAAAACGGTGCCCCGTGACAGACCTGGATCTGACGCTCGATATTCATCTGAATCTGATCCATCGGCACGTGCCCGGGACCTTCGATCATGACTTGATTGTTCTTCGCCCAGGCCCGCGTGGTCAGCTCGCCCAAAGTGTCGAGCTCAGCGAATTGGGCTTTATCCGATGCATCGGCCAGACAACCGGGCCGCAGGCCGTCACCCATGCTCCAGGTGACGTCATACTGGTACATGATGTCGCACAGGTCTTCGAAGTGCGTGTAGAGCGGATTCTGCAGGCGATGGTGCATCATCCATTGTGCTATCAAGGAACCGCCCCGGCTGACGATGCCCGTGATGCGCCCCATCGTCAACGCCAGATGCTCGATCAGCACGCCAGCATGCAGCGTCATGTAATCGACCCCCTGCTTGGCCTGATGCTCGACCATATCGAGCATGTGCTGCGGCTTCATGTCCAGGAAATCGTGGAGATTCTGGACCACTTGATAGACCGGGACCGTTCCAATCGGCACGGGCGACGCATCGATGATCGCCTGGCGAATCGTGTCGATGTTGCCGCCGGTGGAGAGGTCCATCACCGTGTCGGCACCGAAATGGACGGCCGTGTGCAGCTTTTCCAACTCACCCTGAATATCGCTGGTCACGGCACTGTTGCCGATATTGGCGTTGATCTTGCATGTGGAGCCGATGCCAATGCACATCGGTTCGAGCTTCTTCTGCAGATGGACTTTATTCGCTGGAATGACCATGCGGCCGGAGGCGACTTCCACGCGGATGACCTCGGGCGTGAGGTTCTCGCGCCGAGCAACGAATTCCATTTCGGGAGTGATTTCACCTTTGCGGGCGGCTTCAAACTGAGTCATCGGGCCTGTTACCTATATGTTGAACTTTGATTGCTGGTCAAAAACCGCAAAATTCAGGGGGCTTTGCCAAGACAGCGGAAAACCACCCCGCTAACATCGTATGTCCCGTGCCGGGAATCTGCAACGGGCGCGGCCGGACGAAGGGTTCGGAATGACTAATGTCTAAATCCTAATGTCTAAAATGAGGGACAAGAATGGTCGATTGATGCCCCAATTGCCTCCCCCCTTTAGACATTAGTCATTAGACATTCGTCATTTTCAATCGCGACCAGGAACAGATCAATAAGTCTACCGACCTCCGTTTTCACTTGATCCACCACAAAGGTCCACAATGCCGTTCGACGTCTATGCCATTGGCCATGCTCTCGTTGATATTCAGGCTCGCGTTTCGGATGAGATTCTGGCGCAGACGGGGTTTACCAAAGGCATCATGACCCTTGTCGATGAAGCTGCCCAACGGCGCGTTCTGACCGCGTTGTCCGATCTGCCCATCAATCGCTGTGCGGGTGGCTCGGCCGGCAATACGATCATGGGGATCGCCGATTTTGGAGGCAAAGGGGCCTATGCAGGTAAGGTTGGCAATGATGCCCTGGGCGAATTCTGCGTCGCCGACATGCGGAAGATTGGGGTGACGATGGACGTCCCGAAAGCGGCTGCTCAGACCGGGACATCGGTCATTCTGATCACCGCCGATGCTCAGCGGACCATGCTGACTCACTTGGGTGTGTCCTCGTCGCTCGGCCCGGACGACGTCGATGCCGCGCTGATCGCTCAGTCCAAGTACGTTTACATTGAGGGTTACCTGTTCACGGGCGAATCGACCAAGGCCGCTGCCTTGCGGACCATCGAGATGGCCAAGAAACAGGGAGTCAAAGTCGCTTTCACCGTGTCGGACCCGTTCCTGGTCAACCTGTTCCGCGACGAGTTCTGGGAGTTGATCAAGGGGCCGGTCGATTTGCTCTTCTGCAATCTGGAAGAGGCTCGCAGCTTGACGGGCAAAACAGATCCGATTGATTGTGCTCATGAGATTCACCAGCACGCAGCCAACGTCGCGTTGACGCTGGGGGGCGACGGATCGTTGCTGATGCACGACGGAACCACGACCCCGATCGAAGCGGCCCCGGTGATGGCAATCGACACGACGGGGGCCGGCGACATGTATGCGGCCGGCCTGTTGTGGGGGATTACGAATGGCTTGTCGTGGAAGCAGGCCGGGCACATTGCATCGCACGCAGCCGCGCGGATCGTGGGTCAGCTAGGGGCCCGGTTGCAAAATCGATTTACCGCCGAGGACTTGATTGAGTTGGCCAAAGTGTGAGGACGCCTGATCCATGAGTCACCCCTGATGCGTCGCGAGACACGTTCCAGGACGGTAGAATGGGAATTGAGCGGCGAGCCCAGCGCCTTTTGGACTATGCCGAAGGATGGTGTAGCGGAATCTCGTAAGAGTTCCGCCGATTGCCGACGGACTTTATCAGTCCCGAACATCGCAACCGCTGAGGCCCGCGTCAGAATTCTCACGAATTCTGCTACAATAAAATCATCGACCGAGGGAGATCAAATAAATGCGTACTCTGATGCGATTCTGTCTGTCTGGTCTCGTTGCCATCTGTTGGAGTGGGGCCGTGTTGGCCTCTGAACCTCACAAGCTGGAAACATTCAAGTCGGCCCCTCCGGCGGGGCTCTCAGACAAAATTGCCGCGCAGTTGGATGAAAACGCTTACCGCGTGATCGGTCCCAATGGCCCGGTTTGCGAAATCTGGCTGGTCAAAGAAGTCGCGACCCGGGACGATTTCAAGCCGACGTTGACCGTGAAGTATCCCTTTACGTCGGGACAACTGCTGGGTGCCGCTCGGTTGCCGACCGCCGGTGCCGCGCTGGATTTTCGCGGACAGGAATTGCCGGCCGGCGTCTACACGCTGCGGTATGGTCTGCAGCCTCAAGACGGAAATCATCTGGGCAGCAGCGATACCTCAGACTTTGGGCTGGCCTGCTCGGCCAGCATGGATAAAGACCCCGCCCCGGTGTCGAAGGTGCCTGATCTCTTCAAGCTGAGTGCCAAGGCCGCAGGGAGTGCGCACCCGGCAATTTTTCAGATGATTCCGCCACCTGCCGCAGTCTATAAGACGCCGGTCTTGAAGCACAATGACGACAAAGACCTGTGGATCCTGCAGACGAATTTCCATGCGAAAGTGAAGGGCAAGGCAGTCGATCTGCCGGTCCAGATCGTCACGGTAGGCATGTCGGATCACTAACATGTGGCAACATCGTTGGGGATGGAGCGGAATGGTCTGCGGCCTACTGGTGGTCGCAGCGTGGTGCAGCGCGCCGGCCGGCGATCCGGCCGCTCCACCCGATGTTCCAGCCAAGGCACCCGCCTCAGAAAAAGCCAAGGCGACTCAAACTCAAGAACCGAAAGTTGCCGGCGACGACAAGCCCGAAGTGGCCAAAGAACTCTTCTCTGGCAAAGTCGTGCTGGTGGTCGACGCCTTAAAACGGCGCGGGATCAAAGCCAATAATGAAATGAAAGATCAAGTGGCCCTTGAGACCGCCTCCGGGGAACTCTGGCCGATCGTTTCCGACTGGCGGGGCCGGGCCTTCTTCCAGGATGAACGCCTTCGCAACCGGCCCGTAGACCTCGTCGTGCGTCGCCGTCCGGGCGTCCCCTACTTGCAGGTCTTGATGATCTTCACCTTCAACGAACAGGGCGAACGCGAATACACCGATTACTGGTGCGATATCTGCTCGATCCCCATGTACGAAATCAAAGCCTGCGACTGCTGCCAGGCGCCGATCCGGCTGCGCTATCAGAAGCAGGAATTGCCGCCGTATGTGAAGCCAAAGGCGAAGTAAGACGTGGGACGGGTGAGGAGACCCATCCCACTGATTTGTCAGCTCGCTTTTGTAAAGTCCGACCCAACCAGACTCGACAGCCGACCCACAAAAACGCTACACCAATAACTCGATGGTCACTCGACTGTTCCATTTCCAATTGACAACAAAGGATCTTCCGACATGGGCAAGAAACGCGTGGCAGCGAAGCGGATTGTAATGCGTACCGGCGAGGCTCTGGTGGAGGCCGCACCCGCCTGGTCTGCCGCGGAACCGGAAGTCGTCATTGGTGAGCTGGATGGACCGGTGGGCTATGCCATCGCTAACCTGATCGGTGATCAGACGAAAGGCCATAGCCGCGTGTTTGCGATCTTGAATTGTGATGTTCAAGTCCGGCCCACCACAGTCATGGTCAGCAAGGTCACCGTCACCAGCACCAAGTACACCAACATCCTGATGGGCACCGTGCAGGCCGCGATCGCCAACGGGGTGCTGGATGCGGTACGTGCCGGAGACATCCCCAAACGCAAAGCCAACGACTTGGGAATCATCGTTTCGGTCTGGTTGGACCCGAGTGTTGTCACCGAGGAAATCGACCACAAGATCCTGTTCGAAACCAACCGCGCCGCGACAGCCAAAGCCATTCACAAGGCGATGAACAACGAACCGTCGATTGAATGGTTGCTGAAAAATCAGGAAGCCACCACACACATCTTCCATCAGATGGCAGTCGAGGGGAAACTCTAATCCCGGGTGCGTAGGACGGGTCTCCGAGCCGGACCAGACAAAACGGGATTCCCGACAAACCCCTCTTTCAGAAGCACCTCAGCGGGTTGCGGATTCTTCTCCGCACCTTCGAGGTCTTTGGTGGCTGTACATCATGGGGGTTCTTCACACTGAAACGGGCAGAACTCGGACGGGCCTGGAGACTCGTCCTGCGACGCCCGATACGGTACCCGCGGCTGGCTGGCCCTGGCGTGAATGGCTGCTGGTGCTGTTGAGCTTTGCCCTCTTCGCGTCCCTGCGCTCACCGATTCCCGGTGTGAATGAACCGCATTACCTCACGAAGGCGCGACACTTCTGGGATCCGTCGTGGTGCCCTCGTGATCCCTTTCTGCAATCGGCGAACGCACATTACGTGTTTTATGCCACCGTAGGCGCACTGACTCGGCTCTTAAGCCTGGAGCAATCCGCAGCGGTGGGCCGGGCACTGGGATGGGCGCTTCTGTCGGCGGGCTGGTGCGCGTTGGCGCGCTTGTTGATCCCGTTCAAGTGGGGCGGACTCTGGTCAGCGTGGATCTTTCTCACCTTCGCCGCGATCGGTAATTGGTCGGGTGAATGGGTCGTCGGCGGCATTGAGGCCAAGGTCCTGAGTTACGGCTGTGCGTGGTTATCGGTCGCGGCGGCGCTGGCGGGGAAATCGACTCGATCGGCTGCATGGGCCGGAGCCGCGGTCAGTTTCCATCCGGTCGTCGGGATCTGGAATACCGCCGCCCTGCTGTCGGCAGTGTTGCTGGACGATTGGCGAGTCTGGCGTTCCTTGACCAATGTTCGCTGGCAGTCGTGGATCTCCGGCTGCCTGTTGTGGATCGTCTGTGCGGCCCCCGGACTGGTCCCCGCTGTCGTCATGTTGCGCGGGGCGAATCGGGATCAGTCCTACGCGGCGGATTATATCCAGGTGTTCTATCGTCTGTCTCATCATCTTGATCCGTGGACGTTCTCCTTCCACGGGTATGTCAGTTATGCCTTGCTGCTGACGGTGTCGGTGGCGCTCTACATCGGGACAGTGCGTTCATCCGCTCGCTGGAATCTGACGATCCGCTATCTCGTGGCGGCTGTATTGATCGCGGCCGCGGGAGTTGCCATCCGAGCGGTGCCTGAGGTGGCTCTGCAACTGCAGCACAGCAACCTCATTCCAGCAGCGCATGACTGGTTGGAACGCTGGGTACGATACAAACCTCACCTCGCAGGCTGGTTGAAGTTCTATCCGTTTCGTCTCGCCGATGTCGTCATCCCGTTTGCAACTTCGCTATTGCTGACTCTGGGAATCGTTCAATACTGGAGCGGTCGGAAACGACAGCAGATGATTTCGTGGCTGGTATTCGGATCCTGTTTTGTTGCGGCGCTGTTCCTGCCTGCGCCCGATCGCAATCCCAGCCGGCTCTCTGCCGAGCAATTTGCCGAGTGGGTGGACGTCTGCCGGTGGGTCGAACGCGACACGCCCCGGGATGCCTTGTGTTTTGCCACGCACGAGGGCTGGGCGTTGAAGTGGTACGCGTCGCGTGCGGAATACCTGTCACACAAGGACTGTCCGCAGGATGCACCGGGCATTGTCGCCTGGAACGAGCGATTCCGATTTTTCTCGCTCTGGAGTACACGTCATCTGCAGCACGGTTTTTCGCGTGATGCGATTCGTGAACTGCGACGGCAGACCAACATCGATTACGTCATCGCCAGCAAATTCGGTCCATTTGAGATCGAGCCGGTGTATCGCAACGGTCTGTATCAGGTCTATCGCCTGAGTGACGCGGACCGGTGACCACGACCACAAGGCAGATTGCTGAACACCCAGAAGTTGAGCGCTGGGCTTCTGGGAATCCCAATGGAAATTCAAACCATGATCTGCGGCTGAGGAAAGTAGAATGGCTTAACCAGCGGGAGTCTCGGGCAGCTTTTCCCACTCTTTGCGGACTTGGCGCAGTCCCACGCTGCAGAGGTCGAATTCTTCGCTCAACCGTCGCAGGACGTGGGCTTCTTCGCGGTAGGGATCAGTCTGGTACATGCTCGCCAGATAGTACGAGCGCTTGCCCTGTTCGCGGTAGTCCAGCAGAGAATCAGGCGAAAGTGGAGATTGCAGGCGGGGCAGAGCTTCGGGATAGAGCCCGCTCCAGAAGAGGGTGAAGTCGCCGATCTGGCGATACACTTCGCGCTGCGGTTGGTCCTGTCGTTCCTGGGCCTCCTGCAGCATTCCGGCGACCTGTTCCAGGCGCCTGCCGCGTGGATTTCGCACGCGGTAAATCAGATCGGTATGGACGAACCGCAACAGCATGTTGGTGAGGTAATCGGTCAGCGGCGGATCGGCAATTCCGAGCTCAACCTGAAAGGTTTGCTCGATGTACGCACAAAACATCCGCCGCAGCGAATCCTCCCCCTGGATGAAGGCCACCATGTCAGATTCTCCTATGTCAGCAGTAAATCACCCTTCTTAAAGAGACACTCCTTGTTCAGTCTGGAGACCGAGGAGCTTGATGGAGAACTCGTGAATTGTCGAGGAAGGAAAGCGTGTTACTCCACAGTGGAGCAACAGTCGCCAGAACGGACGAGTGCTGCATCGCGCGGAGAGATCCGTAGGCACTGGACGGCCTCTGCATCCCTGCATAACAAATTGTTCGGTGACCAGGCAGTGGAAGTCAAGAAGTGAGATCGAAAGAAGTGCATATCCTAATTTGGTCCTAAGTGTCAAGCCGTATTATCCCTGCTGACTGCTACAGGCGGAACGGCGTGGTAACTTCTAACGTCAGTGCCGGAAGTATCGAGATACCAATGAGTTCCGAGCAGCGGTAAGTTTCTCCAGATTGCCTGCTGGACCAGAACTCATCTTGTCCGAACTTGGCGTCTGGAATAAACTTGAGGGTCTGGCGGCCGAAATCCGATCCTCTGAAGTTGGACGGGTTCCGGTTTTTTGGTAACAAGTCAACTTACTTGGAACCACCGTTCACACGGACGTGCGAGCCTGCCCCAGCCTCGTGAGCCCTGTGGCATTAGAGGTAATCGTGGCCCTGACTGAGATCGACCGCAATCTTCTGAAACGGTGTCTGGCCGAAGAGCCGGGTGCGTGGAAGGACTTCGTTGACAGGTTCCTGGGTTTGTTCATTCATGTGGTGCAACACACGGCCCACGTTCGCAGCGTGCGATTGACTCAGGAAGACCTGGATGATTTGTGTGCGGAAGTGTTCGTGACACTGCTCGCCGACAAGTATGCCGTGCTGCGAAACTTCCGCGGCATGAGTTCTCTGGCAACTTATCTGACAGTCATCGCCCGTCGCGTCGTGATCTGCGAAATGACCCGTCGCCGGATGGCTGAAGCCATGGGACACGTTCAGGCTCATCAGGCATCACTCGACCAAGCCCACGCGGCGCCTGGCGAGTATCCTCGTGATCTGCAGCGCGTCGAAGATCAGGATGAAATTCGGATCATGCTGGAGGGTCTCCCCTTTCCGGATTCGGAAGTGGTGCGTCAATACCACATTGAAGGCCGCTCATACCGCGAGATCAGCCGCAATCTCAGTATCCCTGAGAACTCCATCGGCTCCATTCTGTCACGGTCGCGGGAAAAACTGCGAGCCCGCGAAGTCCGTGCTTAGTTGGCAATCATTCAATTACTGCGCAACTTCAAAAGCCGAAGCTTGGCTGTCTTGCTTGATGGACGAATTAGCCACACCTCAATAAATCCGTGAAGATGGTAATGATTCAAGAACTCCCTGTCGCGTTTCGGTGGGTAGCCTGCTACGATCCAGCCGATGATTGAATTGTAATCGTGCGAAGCAGGTTATCAGGCGGCAAGATTGTATTGCGCCTCCTGAAGAGAATAGTCAGGGAAAGATCAAAGTGGCTGAAGATCTCGAAGTGAATCCGGAAGTGGCTGAAATGGCCGTCAACAAGGCCATTGAACGCAACGTGCTGAAAGTGCTGGGGCTGCCTCCCAAATACAAGTTCACTGAAGTGAAAACCACGATGGCCGGTACGGTCCGCGTCAACGTCTTCGTCGAACAGGGAGACCTGTTTAAGACCAGCAAGATCTCAGATAGTTTTTATTTGAAGGTCAACGACAAGGGCGAAATCATCGGCGGCGATGCCCTGAAACGCAAGTACAAATAACGCGACCTTCTAAAACTCGGTCGGACGCGGCGTGTTCGTGACCACGAATTTCTCGCCACCGACTTCGACCACATCGCCCACCTGCAGCTTCTTGCGGCGGCGCGTCTCGATCTGCCCGTTCAGTTTGACGTCCCCAGACTGAATCAACAGCTTGGCCCCTCCGCCCGTGCTCGTCGCACCCTGCAACTTCAAGAACTGATCGAGACACAATGGTTCGGAATCGGATGAGGTCATTTGGTTAAAGCTTGTTCCGGCGCGGTGGTAGGAGAGCTACGATGGCGACAAATCGCTTCGTATCGAATATACCATACCATATGTCGGCACTGATTACCTTGAATCCCATTCAGTGAGGGGGCGGTCGATGCTCGGAATGTGTCTCAGTTTGGTCCGTGGGTGCAGCGCTCAAGCGTCTCTGGCAGTTGCCATCCTGTTGCTGGCCGCCAATGGCCTGTCAGCCGCGGAACCGGTCGCCGAACTGCCCAAAGTCAAGAGCCCGCTCTCCCCGGCCGACAGCTTGAAGCATTTTCAACTGGCTCCCGGCTTGAAGATTGAACTGGTCGCCGCGGAACCCGAAGTGATCGATCCGGTCTCGATCGCGTTCGATGAGACGGGCACATTGTGGGCCGTCGAAATGACCGACTATCCGAACGGACCCCAGCCGGGGCAGCCCCCGATGTCGCGGATACGAGCCCTGCGAGACAAGGACGGCGATGGCCGCTACGAGACCTCAAAGGTCTTCGCTGACAAGTTATTGTTTGCGACGGGCGTGCAACCGTGGAAGGGGGGCGTGATTGTCACGCTCGCCGGTGAAGTCGCCTGGTTCCACGACAGCGACGGCGACGGCACGGCCGATGTCCGCCAAACCTGGTTCAAAGGTTTCGCCGAGGGCAATCCCCAGTTGCGAGCCAATCACCCCAGATGGGGCCTCGACAATCGGATCTACATTGCGAATGGTCTGCGAGGTGGTGTCGTTACCGCGGATGCCAAAGCGTGGGGCCGCGAACAGCCCGCCATTCCGATCAACGGGTTTGATTTTCGTTTTAACCCGCTGACGGGGCAGGCTGAATCCATTTCCGGAGCGGGACAGTTCGGGATGACGTTCGATGATTCCGGTCACCGTTTCGTTTGCAGCAACCGCAACCCCTGCCGCCAGATCTTGCTCGAGGATCACTATCTCAAGCGTAATCCGTTGCTGGCGGTGAAGGATGTCGGCAGCGACGCAGTTCCCTCGGGTGCCGAATCGCGCGTCTATCCACTCAGCCGGGCCTGGACGACTTCAACCACACATGCCGGTCAGTTTACCGCGGCGTGCGGTGTGACCATCTATCGGGGCAGCGCGTTGCCCTTGGGGTACTATCGCAACAGTTTTGCCTGCGAACCCACGGGGAACCTGGTACACCGCGAAATCATCAACTGGAAGGGTTCAGAATACGCGGCGGAACCCAGCACTTCGGCCAGCGAATTTCTGGCGACTGCCGACGAATGGTTTCGCCCGGTCGATCTGGCGAATGGACCGGACGGGGCGCTATATGTCGTCGACATGTACCGAGCCGTCATCGAACATCCGGAGTGGGTTCCGGATGAGCTAAAGAATCGCCCTGACGAGCGTGATGGCAGTGATCGCGGCCGTATCTATCGGATTGTGGCCTCTGATCCCGTGTTGGCCACCAAGCCCGCTAAGTTTGCTCCCAACGTCACCACGGCGGAACTCGTCGAAATGCTGGGGCACGCGGATAGCTGGCCAGCGGAAACGGCAGCCCGCCTGTTGTGTGAACGACAAAGCCCCGAGACCAACGGGCTGCTGGTGAAAATGTCGCGCGAATCGAAATCGAAACTCGGACGCCTGCGCGCTTACCGGTTGCTGTCCAGCTTTGGGGTGAAAGTTGATGATGCAATTCACGCCATGCAGGACTCGTTCTCCAGTGTCCGTGAGCAGGGCTTGATCATGCTGGAGGACCAGTTCGCCAGCCATCCCGAACTGGTGGCACAAGCGTTGAAATTGCAGGACGACAAGCCCCGAGTTCAATTTCAGTTGGCCCTGGCGTTGGGGACGGTGACGAGCCAGCCCGGGGTGTTCGACGCGTTGGTAGGCATCTTGTTTCGCAATTCCGCCGACGAATGGATTCGACGCGCAGTGCTGATCAGCATTGGCCCCAACGCCCCGCAACTTCTGGATGGCTGGATCAAACGGCTGGCGGTTGATCAACCCTTGTCATCAGGGCAAGTTGCCAGCGTCCAGGAAATCACAAATTTGATCGGGGCTCAGCTCGACGCGTCGACATTGCCTCCAGTCATGACCACGCTGCTCGAATGTCCGCAACGCCGCTTGCGAAAAGTCGGATTCCTGGGGCTGTGTCAAGGCATTCAGCGCCGCGGAAAGTCACCTCAATCGGTCCTGGCGGAAGTCGTGAAGATTCAGCCAGACCTGGCTCCGCTATTGAAAGATCTCTTCGGTGCGGCATTGTCGCAGGCCACCACGCCCATGGCTGAGTTACCAGAACGCCTGGAATGCCTGACGGTCCTGCAATTTGCCGATTGGAAGACCGCGGATGAATCGTTGCTCAAACTGGTCGATACGGACGAGTCCCAAGAGTTCTGCGTCAAGGCGATTGAAGTTCTCTCGCGCATTGATGATCCCGCCCTGCCCGATCGCTTGCTGGCCACCTATAGCACGCGTACGCCGTTGGTGCGCCGCGCGATTGTGCGAACTCTGTTGAGCAACCCCACGCGAATTCGCCGCTTGTTTCAAGCCATCAAAGACAAGCAGGTCAGCCCAGTCGAACTCGACCCGAATCAAGTCAAGGCATTGACCGGGCATGCCAATCCCGAGTTGCAGAAGGAGGCCCAGGAAGTTCTCGCTTCCGCGGTGCCGCAGGATCGCAAGCTGGTGCTGGAACAGTACCAGGCGGCCCTCAAACTGGCGGCCCAACCCGAACGCGGACGAGTCGTGTTTGAAAAGAACTGCGCGACGTGCCATCAGATCGGCAAGCTGGGGGTGGTGGTGGGACCCGATATTGCCGACCTGCGAACGAAGACCACCGCTCAAATCCTGCTGGACATCTTGAGCCCGAATCAAGCCATCGACAATAACTATGTCAGCTACACGGTGGTGACCAAGGATGGCCGGATCGAGACGGGGTTCATCGCTGCGGAAACTGCGTCGTCGATCACCCTCAAGCAACCGGAAAACAAGACTCTCCTGATCCTGCGCCAGGACATTGACGTGCTAAAATCGAATGGCGTTTCCATGATGCCCGAAGGCTTGGAGAAAAACATTTCGATCGAGCAAATGGCCGACCTGGTGTCGTTCGTCAAGAACTGGCGGTATCTGAATGGACAAGTGCCGATCAAGGTAAAGTAGCTACGATAGGGGCAAATCAATCACATGATCTGCCACCGCAATCAGCTCTGGACGATGCTCGATGATGATCAGCGAATGCCCCTCGTTCAGGAGATCATCGAACCAATTCACCAGTCCCTGAATCTCGGCTGGATGCAAGCCGCGCGCGGGTTCGTCGAGCAAGAACAGGGTGGCGCCGACCGCGCGGCCGGTCATTTGCGTGGCGAGTTGCAAGCGTTGCGTTTCGCCTCCGGAGAGTGACGAGATCGGTTGGCCCAGTTGCAAGTAGTTCAGGCCGACATCTTTCAAGGCCTTCAACCTGCGCTGCAGTCGCGATCGGCCCCGGAAAAACGGCAGCGCCTGGCTGACCGTCAGCTTCAAGATTTCCGCGACGCTGAGACCCCGGTACTTGACTTCGAGGACTTCTCGCTGGAAGCGCGTGCCGTGACAATCGGGACAGGTCACCTGCAAGTCGGCCAGAAACTGCAGATCAACGGCCAGTGTCCCCAGCCCTTCACACGTGGTGCAGCGGCCTCCCCGAGCATTGTGAAAACTGAAGGTGCCGGCCGTAAACTGCCGGATTTTCGCCTCGGACGTCGCCGCCAGGATGGCTCGCACTTCGCTCCACATTTCGCTGGCTGTCGCCACATTGCTGCGTCCCGATCGTGCGGAAGGGGATTGATCAACGTAGGTCACTGCCTGCAGAGCCTCGATCCCTTCCAGCCGCAGAATCGTGCCGGCACTGTCCTCCCCGAGCGGTTGCCCCAACGCGGCAGACACCGCCGGATACAGCGTGTCACGGATCAACGTACTCTTCCCGCTGCCGCTGACTCCGGTCACCGCACACAAGATTCCCAAAGGGAGCTCGATGTCTGCGTCTGACATCGTCCGATTCTGAATCCCTTGCAGACTGAGCCAACTGGTAGGCTGTCGTTTTCCCTTTCGTCGGACCGCGGTACGACCTGACAGATACGCGGCGGTGACCGAATTGGCACACGACAACAGCGACTCAGGTGTTCCCTGATGAAGCAGTTGCCCACCGTCAGGCCCGGCACCGGGACCGAGATCAATCACGGCGTCGGCGCGGCGAATGATGCTGGCCGCATGTTCGACTAGGACGACTGTGTTGCGACGTGCTTGCAACTCGCGCAGGATGTCGATGAGTTGCTCGATCTCGCGCGGGTGTAGTCCTGCTGCCGGCTCATCCAGCACGTACAGCGCTTCCACCAAACGTACCGCCAGGGTCGCGGCCAGCGCCAGGCGTTGGGTTTCGCCACTGGACAACGAACGGCCCGAGCGGTTCAGTTGCAAATAGCCCAATCCCAATCGTTCCAACAGTACGAGCCGCTCGGAAAGCTGAGTGAGCCAGGGGTGAGAGAGTTCCCGATTGCCGCCTGGTTCTTCGGCGAGCCATCCGGTGCATTTCTCTCTCGCGTCGGTCGCCGTCAGGGCGAGCAACTGCCCCAGATGCAGGCCGCCGTACTGCACGGCGAGCGCGAACTCATTCAGGCGGTGGCCGCGACATGTCGGACACTGAGCCTCGGCGATTTCGCCTGCACCCTGGCACTGCGGACAGGCCCCCTGAGGCGAATGAAACGAGAACAGCCGCGGTGTGGGTACGGGGAACTCAAGTCGGCAGGCGGCACAGATCAGGCGCGTATAGAACCACATCTGCCGGCACGCCGCACCATCGACTGTCACCGACTGGCCCGGCGAATTCAGGTCATCATGGATGATGATGAAACAACTGCCGTCGCCACGTTGCAGAGCCTGTTCCAGGCTGTCGCGCAGCCGGTCGTCGGAAAGTTTGGCGGTTTGCAGTCGGTCGACAACCACCACCCAGTCGCGTTCTTTAGACCAATCGGGGGGCAGCGGGATCTTCAGGTTCAGTGTTTGCCCCGCCACGATCACACGCTGAAACCCGGCTTCCATCAACTCGGACGCCACCATGTCGGCGACCTCACCGACTTGGAGTGGGCGAGAAAAGCAGATTTGGAAGCGCAGGCCCGGGGCCCAACCGGCGATTACCCTCGAGATCGAACCGGCCGAATGAGCTACGACCGGCAGGTGACACGCGGGGCAAATCGTCTCACCGGCTTCGGCGTAGAGTTGCTGCAGAGTTTGATGGACTTCCGATAGTGTTGAAGCCGTCGCACGCCGACCGGGACGACCGTGGCTGCGACGCAGGATAATCGGCGGGGGCAGCGGTCCGATTTCATCGGCGTCCGGACGCTCGAGGCGTTCGAGAAATCGTCTCGCCGACGCGGGAAAGGTTTCCATGAACCGCCGCTGCCCTTCGGCCGCCAGGGTCTCGATCGCGAGGCTGGTCTTGCCGGCTCCGCTGACCCCCGTGATGACTACCAGCGAATTGACCGGGAAGTCGACATCGATCCCCTGCAGGTTCTGAGTGCGGACACCGCGCAGCGTGAGCATAGCGCCGTTTGCAAGAATCGACGAAGATGGAGTCGCGACGGTCAATTCGGCCATAACGTCACTTGGCCCTCGTCCCGGCTGAGGGCTTCGATAAAAACACTCCGACTTGCAAGAGCAGGAACACGAACAAGGGGGCGAACACGAGCACTCGGACGATTTGCATGATGATCGGCGGCAAACTCAGTTCGTGCGCGACAATGCCCATTCCCAGGCCTCCGATCATGGCGAACAGCGTGAGCAACAGGATGCCACAGCCCAACGCTGTCATTTGGGTCTTGAAGTTGCTTCGCTCCGAGGGAGTGTCGAAATAAAGCTCAACGGTTCGCCGACGTCGCAGGCTGCGATGCACGCCTTCGAGGAGATCAAAAATGCGATTAAGGTCATCGGCCCAGACGCCAGTCGCGGCGGTCGTCGAATTGCCTGCGAGAAATTCGTTCATGACCGCGGAGCCGTAGTCGAAGGCGACAGTCTCCGGCAACGATTGCGGCGCCATACTGGATGTGGGTGGCGAGGACTCCCAAGTGACCACTCCGAGATCCGCAGTGCCACTGAGGACGACTTTGCCGGCATCGGTGGTCACGGTCAACCGCCATGCCGATGGTCCGCGAGTGCCGCGACAGAACCATTGGGCCGGCGATGATTCTGGGCCGGTTAACGTCAGCGAGGCTTGGATGATCCCCTGGTCCGAATTTCCCGTTTGCAAGGCCGTGACCTGGTCGAATTCTCCCGCGAGGAATTTCAACACATCGACATCGGTCAGCAAGGCCGCTTCGATCTGCGGTTGACCAAGCAAAGCCGGATCTGAAGCTGGCCCCGCAATGTGTTCGTCCCGCTCCCACAGTAGTTGATGGGTGCGACCGAGGGCCTTGCTACTCAGGACCTGCTGCAGACGTACCAGCAGGGGATGCACACGCCGGGGCCGAATCGGATAGAGGCGAAACAGGTCCGGCTGCTCATCCCGGATCAGACCGAGTTGGTAGATGAACTCGATCCCGTGGGCCGCGCGGGGGATTAACAGGATGGCGACAGAGTTTCCCGCCAACTGCTTCGCAATCTCCAGAGTTTCCGCGTCGCTGGAGTCGATGATCACGGCCCCCAGATCACGCACATTCAAGGCGTCCGCAGCCAGTCCCAGGCGGCGCGCGGCAGAGACCAGCGACAGGACGTTGCTGGCCATCTCGTCGTCCGCCGTAAACGCTACCAGGTGATGCTCGGAACTCTGAGCGATGGCTTTGATGATCGGGAAAGTCTCGTGACCAGTTCCCAACAAGACGAAATCCATAACGTGTCTCCGGCCCTCGCAGCACTCGGCTGAAGTCTGACGGGGCAGATGGAACCTCTTATTCTGTCAGGGTGTTGCGACAAGTGCTCAGCATACTTTGGGTCATCAAAATACGCTGGGTCCCGAAATCTGCCGGTCTGATGGATGCCTGGTTGGTTTGCGGCGCTACAATTTCGGGACGGCCAGAAGGGGCCGCCATCAACGCCTCAAGTAGGGCACGGATGGTGGTCACTTCTGGTCCAATTCCAACACGATCTTCGGCAGCCTGTTGAAAAAGGTGTCTGGAACTTTGCCAACCACACGGAATCGAGCGTTGTTTCGACGTTCGGAGAGTTCCAGACACCTTTTTCAACAGGCTGTCAGCGCGTGACTGCCGACCAGACATTGCTCAGCGTAGGAGTTTGTAGCAACTCCGGCAATACTGCGGTGGTTTCGCGGGAATGACACGTTGGAATTCCCATGTTTGGTGCCCGCGGAAGGCACCCGGGCCTGCGATTTCATCCCGAGCAGAGAAATATAGACATGCCTGGCTAGCGACCTCAACCGCGTGCTTGAAGTGAGAGGTGTTCCATGCGTCGGCCAATATTGAATCCGCAAATCCCCGGCCCCAACGCGGCCCGGATGATCGCCGAGCAGGAACGCCAGTTATCTCCTTCTTCAACGCGCGATTATCCGCTAGTGGTCGATTACGGCGAAGGCTGCTGGATTACCGATGTTGACGGAAATCAGTTCCTCGACTTTAGCGCGGGGATTGCAGTCTGCACAACAGGGCATTGCCATCCGCATGTCGTACGGGCCATTACGGATCAGGCCCAGAAGCTGATCCATATGTCGGGGACTGACTTCTATTACGGGCCGCAAGGTGAATTGGCGCGAAAGCTGGAAGAGCAAATCTCGCTCACCGGCGGGCAGCGCGTCTTCTTCACCAACTCGGGCACGGAAACGATCGAGGCTGCGATCAAGCTCGCACGGTATGCGACGCGGCGGCCACATTTGATCGCGTTCGATGGAGCCTTCCATGGTCGCTCATTGGGCGCTCTGTCGCTGACGAATAGCAAAGTCGTGCAGCGCCGGGGCTTTGGACCACTGCTGCCCGAAGTCTCGCATATTCCCTACCCGGGCCGCCCCGGCGTGTCATTGGAAGAGACGTTCGGCGAACTGGAAAAGCTGTTTAAACGACGCGTCGATCCCAGCCAGGTGGCGGCGATCTTCGTCGAACCGATTCAGGGGGAAGGGGGCTATTTGATTCCACCTCCCAGCTTCCTGCCGCGGCTGCGTCAGGTTTGTGATCAGCATGGAATTCTGCTGGTGGCCGACGAAGTGCAGTCAGGGATGGGACGCACAGGCAAGTTCTGTGCGATGGAACACTGGCACGTCGAACCCGACATCATTTGTTTGTCCAAGGGCATTGCATCAGGGCTACCATTGGGAGCCATGGTAGCGCGGGCCAATCTGATGCAGTGGCCCCCTGGCTCGCACGGTAGCACGTTCGGCGGCAACCCCGTCGCGTGTGCCGCCGGCGTCGCCACGATCGAGTTGCTGGAATCCGGGCTGCTCGATCACACGGCCGTGATGGGAGAAGTCCTGCTGCAGGCGCTCCGCGAGGTCATGAGCGGCACGCCCCTGATTACGGAGGTACGTGGATTGGGGTTGATGGCGGCCATCGATTTGCCGGATAACGCCACGCGGAATATTTTGCTACATGACTGTTTCCATCACGGTCTGATATTACTGGGAGCAGGTGAACGCTCCATTCGCTTGTGTCCACCGTTGATCGTGAACGAAGAGGAAATCCACCTCGCGACGGAGATTCTGGCAGCATCGCTGGTAGAAATTGGACAAAGACCGGCCCAGGCTGCATAGTGCAGGCGGCGAAGTCGTGCACCGGAAGCACCGGTCGAGACTCACCTTTCCGAAACGTGGCCCGAATTGAGGTTCCCTCGTCCGGACCATGTGCCCGCAGCCCGACGATTCCGCTGTTGTCGGGCTGCCGGTTTATTGGAGTGGTGGTACGAATCTCATAAGTCCCATCCGTCCCATAATTCCCATGTGTCCCATCAAATTCATGGGACTTATGGGACGGATGGGACTTATGTACTTCAGACAGCGGAACATTATTGTGTGGCCTTGGGCCAAACCCCTGCCGAAACCAGCGTCACGGCCAGCGCCAACGAATTCAATCGTGTGGCTGTGGTATCCGCCCGCGACATGAACACGATTGGGCACGCCGCCCCGCAGACCACGCCGCCGAACCGGCAGTCTGCCGTGTACATGATGGCTTTGACCGTCAAGTTGGCCGACAGCAAGTTCGGAAACAGCATGGCGTCGGCCGCACCAACAACCTCGCCGCCGATTCGCTTCTTGTCACCCGCGTCGGCAGCGTATGCCAGATCAAATGACAACGGGCCTTGCACAATACTGCCGGGGAATTCACCGGCGGCATTCAGTCGCTGCAGTTCATCCGCCTCGGAGGTGTCAGGCATCGCGTTGGAAACCTTTTCGGTCGCTGACATCACTGCGACCTTGGGGTTCGCTTCTCCCAGGCCGTGGGCGACAAGGATCAGACTGTCCAGGATCTCGGACTTCTGACGGAAATTCGGCTCGATGCACAGTCCGGTGTCAGACAGCAAGAAACGCCGTTGCTGACCGGGGATTTCCATGAAGACAACCTGGCACAAGGTCTTCCCGGTTCGCAGACCTTGTTCGGCATTGAGTACCCCCCGGATCAGGTCGGGAGTATTGATCTGCCCCTTCATCAGCGTCTCGGCGCGTCCCGCCCG
>CAMAVF010000079.1 GCA_945861445.1 Planctomicrobium piriforme
TCTGAACTTTTGGTCTTCAGTTTTGACCAAACATCGACATCATTCTACTCATTGATGACTGAACTGGGAATTTGGTTACGCTCGCTTCCTCGCACCTCGACCAAACTTTTGAAAGTGCTTATACTTCAAGCCTTATAACCGTGTGGCTGTCATCGCGATGGCTGATCACGAGCTAGAATTGAACATGGCCCGTCGCTGGCCGCGAATCCAAGTAACTGCTCACTGGCTTTTTGGTAGCTGTCGATTCATGGAAATTGTCCTGTACCCGCATCCTGCTTTGCGCTGGAAATCACAGCCGATCCGCGAGATCAACGATGAGGTACGGAATGTCGTGCGCCAGATGTTTGAGCTGATGTACGAAGCCAAAGGGATCGGGCTGGCAGCCAATCAGGTCGGCCTGCCGTGGCAACTGTTTGTGCTGAATCTGACGGGAGATCCGACGGAAAAGGAAGAAGAGCACGTCTTTATTAACCCGGAAATCATCCGCCGCAAGGGATCCGAAGAAGGCGAAGAAGGCTGCTTGAGCCTGCCCAAGCTGTACGGTGACGTCCGCCGCGCCGCGGAAATTGTGGTCGAAGGTTTCGATCTGGACGGACAGGGTTTCGAAATGACGCTGGACGATCTGGCCGCGCGGTGCGTCCAGCACGAATTCGACCACCTGCAGGGGATCATGTTCTTCGAGCGGATGACCGACACGGCTCGAAAAGAGATCGAACCGACGATTACTGACTTCATCACTCATTTCCGACGCCAGCAGGAACAGGGGAAATTCCCGCCCGACAGCGAAATCGAAGCCGAACTGAAGCAGTTGACGCCGAAATAACGGTCGCCAGCCCGCCGTGGCCTGCTGCTCCAGAGCCGGGCGTTCTTCGCTGCCCACATCGGTGCGGTCAGTGTGCGGCTCATCCCGAAACCATCCGACGTTTCTTAAGTCATTTTGCGGTAACAGGTTGAGAGCACTTCCAGCCAGTCTTTCCGGTCTTGCGGCAAATGGGGAAAGTTGGGAAGATTCGACCATTGGACGAAATGAATTCTGCGTACACCGGTCCAGGGCGGGGCGCGTTGTCTCGACCGCAGCCGATGGAACGTGAGATGTCCTTCAAGGAAGAAGTCTGTGCAGTCCCCGGTGCAGGTTTTCACGGGGCCGTGGCAGTCATTCGTCCTTGAGGTCATAGCAGTCACACTCTGCCGAGACCCGTGAAACCGATGCCCGCACCCAGCGTCGAGCTTGTTCCACCCCGCCTGCTCAGCGAGCCCAGGGCTCCGCTGCCGGGGGCGATCCGGCATCGTTCCGAGCAGGAATGTGTGCGGTTGTGCGACGGCCGCACTCGCGGTTGGGGACTGTCGTACCTCGGGGCCGACTGCTTGCAGCGACTGGTCTCGGCTCCGGAACTCTTGTTGGCGGGGGCGCGAACCTGGCTGAAGGATCAACCGGGCCATCGCGTGGCTCTCGTGGACTCCGAGTCCGAGATGGCTCCGGGAATCTGGTGCTGCAAGGAAACTACAACCCGCAGTTGGTGGGTCCGCTGGGTGACCACTTGGGGTTCGTTTCGTGCCCAGAATGCGTTTCGGCAGGGACTTTGTTTATTGCGGGCACAGATCCAGACTCCGCAACCCCTGGCGGTCATGGCCGTCACACGTCGCGGCACCTATCACGAATACTTGTTGACTGAAGCGATCCCGGATGCGATCTCCCTGCAGCGTTGGTTGTCAGCCCCTGGCCCGTCACCTTCGGGCGAGAGGTTTCGGCGGCGGTGCGACATCACCAGGCAGTTGGGACAGCAATTGCAGCGACTCCATCAGCATGGCTTCGATCATCGCGATTTGAAGGCCACGAATATCCTGCTGTCCGAACCATCGGGCGGCTCCAGTGTCTGGCTGATCGACTTGGATGGCGTGTGGCGCTGGCCCTGGTTGCCGTCGCCGCGTCGCGTTCAGAACCTGGCTCGATTATGGGCCGGAGTGGCCCTGATTCCCAATGTCTCCGCGACGGATGCCTTGCGCCTGCTGTTCGCCTATTTGACGCCGGAACAGCGACGCGGGTGGAAGAGCCTGTGGCGTCAGATCGTCCGGCGGTCTGCCGCGAAGATCAGCCGGCAACGAGCATTAGACAGCGTGTAACCAGTCAGAGATGGGTGGCCGTGGCGATGCTTCATTTGACCGAGTTGGGGAGTGATTTCAAACACTGATGAGTTCGTACCAGACGCTTGCGAATTCACCGTCCGTTTCACGACAAGCTGAGACGCCGGGTCCGCACGCCTGGAGCCGCCGCACGTTTCTGGTGGCATGCATGGGGGGCGTCGGGGGCACACTGGCTGGTTGCCATCTGACATCCAAGAAAGAAGTCGGCTTGCCGGCGCGGCATTCCCTGCGAGCCGATCAGTTGGTGGTCTTGAGCGATTTCAAACTCCCCTCGAAGCATCCCCTGATCGAGGACCTCGTCAAGCTGCGCACGCAAGTGTCCAAGGTTCTGCAGTTGCCGCTGAAGACCGAAGATGTGGTCGTGTACCTGTTCAGCGATGAGCTGGCCTACCACCAATACATCCAGACGGCCCATCCTGGACTTCCTTCACGCCGGGCGTACTTTATCGCTACCCCGAAAGAGCTGGCCGTCTATACTTATTGGGGTGACCGGATTCAAGAGGATTTGCGGCACGAATACACTCACGGGTTATTGCACGCCTGTCTGCAATCGGTTCCGTTGTGGTTCGATGAAGGGTTGGCGGAATACTTTGAGGTCGCCGGGGAGAAACCGGGCGGCATTCAACCGGACTATGCCCACCGACTGACGCGGGGCATTCAAAACGGCTGGCGTCCCGATCTCGAACGCCTCGAGAAACTCGAAAAGACCGAGCAGATGCAACGGGCCGACTACCGCGAGGCGTGGGCCTGGGTCCATTTTCTGAATCACAGTTCCCCCGAGACCCGGCAAATTATGTTGGACTATCTGCGCGAATTGCAGTCCAACACGAATCCCGAACCGCTCAGCAAACGCCTGGACCGCGAAATCCCGGCCTTTGAAGACCGGTTCCTGAGCTATCTCGCCGGGCTGAACACATTCCGTCACGGAGTGGGATCGTCGTAGGTCGTGGGGCGAGGCAGGAGAACCCGTCCACGCCCTTAATAATTTGGCTTTTTATCAGTTGGCTTCGCAGCCGGTGGCGGCGGCTTACCCACGTGCAGCAGCGTATCAAACAGTTCGCCATGCCTCTGCCCATCGAGCGTCACGTCGAAGGTGATCATCTTCAGGCCGACAGCAACATTCTTTTCGGCGGTGAAACGCACCGGGAATTTGATGCGGGCTTCGGCTCCAAGTTGACCTTCGAGGACGGCGGGTTCGGCTTTGACTCCAGTGGGAGTACGAATCTGAATGCGATGCTTCTGCGGTTGATTTTGAAAATTGCGGACCTCGACCGCGATGTCGACCGTCGCCCCCGGCTCGACGACGGCACGGTAAGGTTCGGCTCGGACCCAGTAGGGGTCGAACAGGTAGCGATAGTCGACCGTACCACTGAGTGATTGATAGGCCGAGCGCAGGTTGAGGACACCTTGACGATATCGGGCAATGAGCGCGGTAGGCTTGTCCAAGACCCAGGAATGGCCCCCAATGATCAGGTCGGGCTGCAGACTGTGCAGGACTCCAGCGGCGTACAGATAGCCTTCTTCCAGAATGCAACTGTTGCGAGCCACCACGGCTTCGTGACCGGTTTGAACCGGATCGGTCGTGCTGGCGAAGATATTGTCGCCGGTGAACACGACCTGCCGGCCATCGATCTCGCCGTGCAGGCACAGGGCAAACTCGGTCTGTCCCGGCATCCAGTCGACGGTCAGGTTGTAGCCCTCCCAATAGATCGTCTCGCCGTCCGCGAGCACCCGATCGAACTCGACCCGCTCGAACCCCTTTTGATACGTATTGATGGGGGCGGCGTAATCGTAGTCTTCGGGCCGCTGGCAGATGGGGACCACGCGGTCCATGGTCCACAGTTTGGCTCCCCATTTGTCCCGCAGATGTGGCGCCTCCTGACAATGATCGCCGTGCATGTGCGTGACAATCACGGCGTCGATTTGTTTCAGGCCCAGCCGATCATGCATTCGCTGCAGGGCCTTGTCGAGAAACTCTTTGTTGAACAGTCCGCAGTCGATGACCAGTGCGTGTCCGTTGTCGGCCATCAACAACGTGAAGTTCGGCCAGAAGTCGGGGCCCTTGAACTTGTAGAGATGCGGCGTGATTTTCCAGATAAACGGGACCGCGGTCGGTTTGGAAACGCGATCCTGCGCGGCGACCGAAAACGTAAACAGCTCGTAGCCGCGAACGTAATGTTTCGCGAGTTCTCGCAGCTTGTCCTGATAGCTTTTCAACTGGGGTCGGGGGTCTTGAACGACAGGCCCGTGAGACGGCAGCAGCAAGGCCGGATTGAAATCATCCAGGATCACGGCGGCACTGAATAGAGAATACAGTCCCTTGGCGAATCCGTAATCCCATTCCGTATCGAACCAGTTATGGAACTGCGCTCCATTCAGCATGACATCGCCGGAGAAGGCAATCCAACCTTCCCGTCGCGACAAGAGATAGCTCATTCCACCCGGACTGTTGCCGCGCGTGTCCACGCACGAGAATTCCATTCCGTGCCAGGTGAAATCATCCATCTTCTGGAAGGTGAGATCCGGCTTGATGGCGGTCAGCGGAGGTCGGACAAAGCTGGCTCCGTAAACGGAAAAGGCGTCACCCAGGGTCGGCCGCCATTTGCGGAACTCCAGCGGCGATTCGAAGAAGGCTCGTTCGGCATCGGGGACGGCAACCTTGATCCCGCGACCTTCCAATCGATCGAGTCCCTGGCATTGTTCGCGGTGATGGTGCGTGAAGAGGATCCATTCCACCTGCGTGACACCGATTTCCTGCAGGTGATCCAGTACCGATCCGTCGCCCAGATCAATCAGCAGCGCTGTCGCGCCATCCTTGATGACGTAGACATTGCAGGTATCGGTCCAGACAAAAATGTTCGACAAGACTTGCTGGAATGGCATGGGAGCGCTCCCGTCACTCAGGTCGTTGGATCAAGCTTCCTCAGTGTCTCGTTATAGTAGCCTTCTTGATCCGCGTGAAGAGTTCCGGGATCGCTGCCCACGTCGTAACTTTGAACGTCTGAGAGAAAAGTAGCTCGGAACGACTTACATCCTGATCGCGCGTCCGGCTTTCTTCATGCGGAGCATGAAGGCTACTTTCTCAGGCGACTATGCTCTGAGCAAAACGCCAACCAGCACGTCGTATACGGCGTGAGACCCGACTGTGATGCCGAAGCCTCGGAGGACGAACAGGACTGCGAAGAATAGTCCGGCGACGGTGCGAAAGACGAAGCTGAAATAGGTGAAGGTGTCCGCTCCCGGGCCGATGTAATGGGCCAGCGAAAACAGGACACTGGTTCCCAGAACCGCCAGCACTGTGGCCAGGCGATCGGGAATGAGCAGGATCCGCAACGCCACAAATGCCAGTGGTAGCGCCAGCAATCGGAACAGGACTTCCTCGTAGATTCCCGCCCCGACATACGACACAACTCGTGCCGTCGGTGACCCCCAGGCTGCCGTCGGTGACACGGCCAGGTTGAGCGGATCGATGTACTGTTGAAACAGCATGTCCTGGGTTTGCCCCAGCAGCAGCAACACGCAGGCAAACAACAGACTTTCAGCGCCCATGCCGATCAGCGTGTCGAAGCGAATGTCCCACGGGAAACGTCCCGCGACTTGCCACGCGAGTAACGCCCCAATCACCAGGACCGGCAGCAACCAGGGGGCTTCCCAGCCTTGTTGCAGCAGCCAGTCACGCATCCAGTAATCGGCACCATTTCGCAGCAAGGTCGCACGCGAACCACCCAGCCACAGCACGCCCACTTCGTAGATGGCCAGCAGTGGCAGCAGAAATATCAGGCAATGCAACGGCGAACGGGCCAGCGACCAATAGCTGTCCGCTCCTCGGGATCGTGCTCCGGGATATGTACTGGCACGTTCGGTCACGCACACTCCTGTTCGAATTCTGCAGTCACCAGTCTCGCTTTCGGCAAATATCGGGTGCTGCCGGGATCAATCGCCCGGAGGCACTGCTCATAACCATCTCGTTGGGCGAGGATCTTATGGGCGAATTGTGGATCCCACCCCCCAGATCGTGTCTCGTTCCAAAACTGAATCATCGCTGGCTGATCGACGAGTTCCGGCGGCGTCAACAATGTGGATTGATGTGCCAGTTCCAGACGCAAGCGTTCGAACCGACTGGCGGCAGCCAGGAGGTGGGCGAAGTCTGTCGAGTGACATACCGCTTCGGGAGCCGGCGGCTGGGCGTTATTCAATCGCCGATGATGACTGGCGATCAAACCCGCAAGTTCCACTGGGGCGTTACGATAGCCGCTGACCACCGCCGCACCAATCCGGGCGTGGCGACGAACGGTCGTCGACAACTTGCGGGTCAATTGCTCTTGCTCGCTGCGGTGCTGCATTACGAGTTTTCCACAGTCTTGGAGCAACGCCGCGGCCGTGACGAGTTCGACCTGATCTTCACGCAGCCAGGTGACTCGAGCCACGCGTGCAACAAGTTGAGCCGAGGCGAGAGCGACTGCGAAGATCTTCGCGTGGGTCCGGTTTTCCATGCGCTCCGTCAGCATCTCCAGGGCGAGTTGCGGATGCAGCACGGGCGGGGTGACATCAAACAGCAATTCGGAAATCAGCCGCCGGGCGAGGACACGCATGCCGTCGAATGAGACCCCCTGTCCGGCGGACTGAGCCCGTCCGACCAGGCGTTCGAATTCCGCCTGCAACTCGTCGGCGTCCTCCTGCCATTGAGCCACCAATGCCAACTGACGCTGCAAGCGATCCTGCAAATCGGAGGTGTGTTCAATCAGTTGCTCGATGTCTTCCCATCGCGGAACGTGGGGGTCTGTGGGGTCCGCACCGCGGGCGAGTTCGAGATCGACCTGACGAGCACCGCGGCGGGTGTCGCGTGCCAGTTCGGCCAACAGGCGGAATCCGGGACGGGTCAAACAGGGTAGATCGGCCAGCGTTTCGACTTTGCTCAAGACAATCTGAAAGAGATGTCGCTGGCGAGCGTAATCGCGGATCAGTGTGGATTTGGCGATCGGAGCCTGCATGGATAGCGTGGGAGAGATTGGTTCTTCACCCGGTCGACGCGACCGGACTTGATGAAAAACTTCTCCAACGATCGGACGTCGCGTTACGGACACAATTTCCACTCCGCTGCATGTTCATCCTGGAACGTGGGCGTCGGAGGTTTTTCCACTTAGTGGTCCCGACGCAACCTCGCGACATTTCCCAGGCCATGACTAAATCTGACTGCACGCAGTCTGAAATTCAGTGCATCCGAGCGCGCAGTGTGATCTGCCCGCGAAGAAGTGCGCGATTCGATAAGTGATCGTCACGCGCGGCGGGACGACTCGACTGGAAAGTCCGCTGGCCGCCGAATTTGGGGAGGTTTCTTGGACTGACGTCCCTGATTTAGGTCCTTGTGGTCCTTGACGTCTTTTGAAATGCAAAGGGCGTCAAGGACCACAGGGACCTAAGATTAGAATCATTTCACCTTGGGAATGGGAACCGTCATGAACTTCATGATCTGATCGTTCAACGCATAGATCGCCACGGCAGTAATCGACACGAAGGCGACCCACAACAGAATGTCCAGGATCAGTGCTGGCGTCAGCCTGCGATCCAGTTTGCGATAGCGGAAAATGATGGTGCAGGCCGTGATGATCGGGAGTGTCAGGGCCTGGCCGAATCCGCCCACGACCAGCATCCACAGTGGCTCGCCGAAGATGAGAAACAACGAAAGAGCGATCACGGGAATCAGCAGCGACAAGTTCTGAATGATCGTCGCCCGCTGTTGCGGGTTCGTGTATCGAACGGCCTTGCTCAGGCTCAGGAAGTCGGCAATCAGCCGCCCGTTCCCTGCGGATGAGAGATAGAGTGTCTTAAACAAGACGGCCCCGGCGCCGACGAGAAAAACCACCTGTGTCCAACTGCCGAACGTGTCCACGAACATCCGTGACAGATCGCCAATCATGCGCTCCTTTTCGGGAACGACTCCCTGAGGATGCAGGACGGCCGCTCCCATAAAGTAAAACGAGACAGTGGAGATGGTGAAGACGACCATGCTGACCCAGGCATCCAGGTACATGACCCGAATCCAGCCCTTGGCACGACGTTCCCACGCGGCGCTGGCGTCGCAGCGACCAACAGATCGGGCATAGCCCTTTTCCAGGCACCAATAGGGATAATAGAACAGTTCTGCCGCGCCGACGCCCGTGATGCCGAAGACGGCAAAGGCGGCTGCGATGCCCGCCGGGGGGACCTTGAATTCCAGACCTTCTCCCACCTGATCCCACAGAATCGGAAATGGTGTCAGCGGAAGTAACATCGCCGCCAGAACGGTCGAGATGGTGATGCTGATGACCAGCACCGTGGTGATGATTTCGATCTTCCGATAGCTTCCACTCCACAACAGTCCCATGGCGGTCAGGCACGTCATGACGGCCCACGGCAATTCGGGCTTGTCCGCGATCTTCCCAGCCAGCGTGGTGGAGATTCCACTGACCAAATGCTGAACGACAGGGGACAACTGCGGAAACGCCAAGTTCAGCGACTGCCCCACAGTCCCCGTCATCGCTCCCAACTGAAAGATCGTGGTACACATCATGATGAACCACCACCACAGGATCCAGTTGGCACCAAACCGGGGTCCGCCGAGTTCGTTGATGGCTCCCAGTGTTGGCTTGCCCGACGAAATCGCGTAGCGGCCGAGTTCTGTCTGCACAAACACTTTGACGACGCAGCTATACAGGATCAGCCACAGGAACACGAAGCCGTACTTCGCTCCCAGCGAGGTCGTCACCAGCAGTTCACCCGACCCGACAATGGTCCCGGCCAGGATGATGCCCGGCCCGATCTTGCGAAATGCCGCCCGCAGAGTGACGGGTGGGTCTTCAATGGCCTGAGGAGGCAGCGCGTACGGATCAAATTCGATATCAGCAATCATCAGCAAGTCTTTCATCGGGCGAGCGTTCGGATGAGAGACCTTGCATTCTCCACGCTGGCAGACGCAACGCAAGCGTAGGCATGACTTCTCGTCAATGCTACTCGGTCAGCGTGCCCTTGCTGGATGGCACCCCGGTTTGACGAGGATCGACAGCCACAGCTTCGCGCAACGCACGTGCCGTCGCTTTGAACACCCCCTCTGCGATGTGATGGCTGTTGCGCCCGTGGTGCAGCACCAGATGCAGATTCATCAGCGCGTTGGCCGAGACTGCCTGCCAGAAGTCATCGACGAGTTGGGCATCGAATTCACCGATCTTTTCCGTGGGGAAGGCAACGTGACTGACGTACCAGGCGCGGCCGCTCAAGTCGAGGGCGCTCGTGACCAGCGTCTCTTCCATCGGCAGGGTCTTGCTGCCGTAACGCACAATGCCCCGCTTTTCTCCCAGGGCCTGAGCCAGCGCTTTACCCAGACAGATCCCGACATCTTCCACGGTATGGTGCTGATCGACATGCAGATCGCCGTCGGCCTGGATTTCCAGATCAAACAGTCCGTGCTTGGCCAGCAGCGTCAGCATGTGGTCGAAGAAGCCAACTCCCGTCTGAATCTGTGCGATCCCGGATCCGTCCAGGTTGAGACTCAAACGGATTTTGGTTTCTGCGGTCTGGCGTTCAATCAGTGCAGTGCGGGGCATGGTGTCGGACCGTGGGTGGAGTTGTAACGATTGTGCGGGCAATGGGTGCTGAGTCACGCGGGCGACGTGGTTGGTTGTGGCTTTCTGGCGTCAATCGGCGTGAGTCTGTGAATTATGACCTATCATTTTGGATGAGGTTCCCGAATCTCTCTCGCTTTTATTCTGGCGTCTCAGGAATTGGGACGCAAACGAGGGATAGTCAGTCGGGTCGTCAGACCGTTGGAATGGAAAAGACCCCTTTTTCGCAACAGCACACCATCATGATTCCGCACTCCATCCAGTACCAGTACAACCAATACCACTCGCTAGTAATCCGGTATTGGAATCAGATGACGCCGATGCAGTACTGCGGCCTGCTGATTTCGATCGCCGTGGCGGGCTGGCTCTTGATGAAGAGCGTTTCGAGGAAGTGAAGGATCTCTCACACAGGGATTCAGCCTTCATCAGGCGAGCGGCGTCAGGCCGTGTGGCCATTCACCGGTTGCGCCGCAATCAAGACAGCGGCTTGCTTGGCGGCCGCATCGGCCTGGAAGACCTGAGTCACCAACATGATCGCGCCGGTCACCAGAAACATGTCGGCAAAATTGAAAATGGGCCAGTCGTAAATGGTGAAGAGCAGATTGATCCTGAAGTACAGAAAATCTCGCACGGCGTAATAAATCTCGCCGGTGAACTCATCTCGCAAGCCATGCAGGCCCAGGCGATCGTAAAGATTGCCCAGGGTGCCAGCCATCACAAATGACAAGGCCACGGTCAGCCACAGGCTTTGAGCACCGCGCGCCAGGAACAGCCAGTAGATGACTGCCACGGCGGCCACAATGCTCAACAGGGCGAACAGCCAACTGTAGCCCTGGCCCATGCCCCACAGGGCTCCATGATTGAAACTGGTCATCAGCCGGAAGACATCCTTGCCCCACAGCCCGACAAACCACGATTCGCTTTGGCGATGTTCATAGCCCAGTGTGCTGAACACATGCCATTTCGAATAGAGGTCCCAGACCAGCAAGTTGATGCTCATCACGAAGAACACCACGTAATGCAGGATGGGAATCCCGTTCAGTTCCGTCGCTCGCGCTTCCGTTCGCATTCGATACAATTCCGGGCAAAGGGGATGACCCGCAAGCGGGCCTTGGGAATCGCCGCCTGAGTCGCTGTCTTCCCGGACTCGAGGCACATCAGGCACATTCCAAACGTGCCCGTCCTAACGCGTTCTAAGGCTTCGGCAATCTCGTCCAGCGTGCCTTGTTCATTCTCGACCAGCGACAGTGCGAAATCCTGTTCGAACGCTTCGCTGCCCAATTCCGCCATGTGGGTCGGACTTTTGGACTCAGTCGATCCCTCTTCGCGATCCGAACCCAACGCGTCGCTAGTCAATTGCGACATATCTCCGCGGAGCCGCGCCCGCAGAATTTCGAGCAGAACTCGGTATTCATCCAGTTCCTGTCGCTTCATTTGGGATGTCAGCTCGCCTTCCAATTACGGAATCGGTCAAAAAATCCGAGAATATGTATTCTGATGTGATCCTTGGAAATCGTCAAGTCGCAGTATTTGGATGTGAAATGGGTCTGCGACCCGTCCGTAGCTCGTGACTGACGAGTTGAAATCGATGGAATTGGTGCAGATGCTTACCATGCAATGACCCAAAAGGATCGTCGATGCGCGATCCTCGCGAGACGTAACTCTTTTGAAAGTCGCTTGTTACGGGCTCAAACGAGTCTGGAAACCCATCCCGCGACCTGCTGCTACGCTGACACGAACCCGTTCAAGTAGGGCAGCTTTTTGGCAGTGGCTAGGACCTCGTCGCCGGCTTCAACCAATTGGGCGAGGAAATCCCACTGGCCAGTTGTGAGCGAACTGTGCGCGCTGGCCGGCATGGTGCAGGCAAATTTGAGGTTGCCGCAACGAACTTCCAGGACCGGCAGATCGACGGTGACCGGCACCTGAGGATTCGCCGTGACCGCGGCCGCCAACTGCTTGACAGCGTCGGCGGTCACGCACACGCATGGCACGCCGTTGGAAGTGCAGTTGCCGAAGAAGATCTCGGCGAACGATTCGGCGATCATCGCCTTGATGCCCCAGCGGACCAGCGCCTGCGGAGCATGCTCGCGCGACGAACCGCAGCCAAAGTTGCGGCCGGCGACCAGGACGCTGGCCCCCTTGTACCGAACGTCATCGAAGGGATGTTTCGAATCCTGTTGGCGATCGTCTTCGAACGCGTGCTCACCCAGGCCCTCAAAGGTCACGCACCGCAGATAACGGGCGGGAATGATGCGGTCGGTATCGATATCGTCCAGCGGTAACGGGACAGCACGTCCGGTGACTTGTTCAACTTTTTGCATGGTGCTTCTTCAAATCTCGTGCAAGAATTCGCCAGAATTCCGGTTTATGGTAGTGATCGCCGATCCTGAACCTACATCATCTCGCGGACGTCGGCGACAGCCCCTTCGATTGCCGCCGCGGCCACCATTGCGGGGCTCATCAGCAGTGTGCGTCCGGTCGGGCTTCCCTGGCGGCCTTTGAAATTCCGGTTGCTGGACGAGGCACAGATTTCTCGCCCTTGCAGCTTGTCCGGGTTCATGGCCAGGCACATCGAGCACCCCGCTTCGCGCCACTGGAATCCCGCAGCCTTGAAGATCTCGTGCAACCCTTCCGCTTCGGCCTGGGCCCGCACGAGCTGCGACCCGGGGACGACAAGGGCTTTCACGTGCGGCGAGACCTTGCGGCCCTCGGCGATTTTTGCGGCTTCACGCAGGTCTGAGATGCGTCCGTTCGTGCAGGAGCCAATGAAGGCCACATCGATTTTCACGCCGCGGAGTTTTTGCAACTCCTTGAGTTCCATGAAGTCGAGTGCCTCCTGGATTCCCTTTTGCTCTTCGGCCGGGAAGGTGGATACGGCCCCGATCGGCTCGTTGACACCGACGGATTGTGCGGGATTGATGCCCCAGGTGACCGTCGGTTCGATGTCGGCGGCCTGCAGGCTGACCTTGTGATCGAACTCCGCATCGGGCTTGGAAGCGAGATCGAGCCACCATTTGGCAGCCCGGTCAAACTCGGCTCCCTGGGGAGAAAACGGTCGGCCACGCAGGTAATCGACCGTCGTCTGATCGGGGTTGATATAGCCGCAGCGGGCTCCCCCTTCGATCGACATATTGCAGACGGTCATCCGCTCTTCCATCGTCATGGCGTCGAACGTCGAGCCCGCAAATTCATACGCGAAACCGACGCCGCCTTGCACGCCCAGCTTGCGAATGATGTGCAGAATGACGTCCTTGGCGAAGACGCCCGGATGCAGTTTGCCATCGACACCGACTCGGCGAACCTTGGGGCGGCCCAGGGCCATCGTCTGCGATGCCAGCACGTCCGCCACCTGGCTGGTGCCGATCCCGAAAGCGATACATCCGAACGCGCCGTGTGTGCTGGTATGGCTGTCGCCACAAGCCAGCGTGATGCCGGGCTGAGTCAGCCCCTGCTCAGGACCGACGATATGCACGATCCCCTGCCGGTTGTCGTTCAGATTCAGCAGTGTTACGCCGAATTCGCGGCAGTTCCTTTCGATGGCCGACATCATTTCTTCGGCCAGCAGATCGTGGAACGGCCGGGCCTGATTGTCGGTGGGGATAATATGGTCGACCGTCGCCAGGGTCCGTTCGGGGAACATCACCTTCAGGCCCCGATCACGCAGCATCTGGAAGGCCTGGGGACTGGTGACTTCATGAATCAGGTGCTGCCCAATGAAGAGTTGGGTCTGACCCGAGGCCATGGTACGCACCGTGTGCAGATCCCACACACGATTAAAGAGATTTTGCCGACCGCTCATGACTCGCCGTTTGTTGTTGAAAATCGTTGTATCCAACCACCGGAATTCGCTCGGGGAATCCCTCGTTGCGGGAGGAATCATTCAGCATAACGGGCTGGAGAACCCGTGTGAATGAAAGAGTCTGATTTTTCAGCAAGGTTCGGGATGGTTTTGGGTTGGACGGGATTATTGGCCTGCCGAAGCGGATCCATCCGGGCTGCCGGCGATTGGTATGCCCTTCGGCAATGGACGAGCCGCGACTGTGATGCCCAACTCGTGCAGACGGTTTTGCAGTTGACGATACAACTGGAAACTGTCGGGATAGACCCACAGCGTGAAGGTCGATCCCGGGTCGGCGGTTTGAATTGCCAGGTCGAACCGTGAACCACGTGTCAGGGCCTGTTCGAGAGTTTCTTCAAGGATGTCCGGATCGGGCTCGAGTTGAAACGACGTCAAAGCGATTCGCACCATGCCGGGACCATGTCGCGCGGCTTCTGCCGCAGTGGCATGAATGGCTTCCAGCTTGTACTGCAACAGATACCCGCCAATTGGCCCAGCCGTGCCATACACCGACCGGCTGTTGCCGAAGTCCATGCCGCGCCCCTTGGCCTGTCGCATGGCCGCCTCCAGCAAGTCATGGATGGGGACCTGCGAGACCTTGTTTTCACTCAGGCGAAAGTGGACCTGCTCACCCATGACGACGCGGCTGATGGGGGTCACGCGGTGTTTCAGTTTCTGAACTTTGGGCGCCCTCGCTTGTTCCTCTTTGAACTGGACCTGCAGCAATTCCAGGTTTTTCTGCTGGGCGGCAATTAGAGCTTGTAACTCGGCGATTCCCCGGACGTGAGTTTCGCGAACGGCCTTCTCCTTCAGCAACTTGTTACGCCCCGCGACGATCCGCAATTCGCCTTGTGCCTGTCGCTGTTCGAGTTCCTGCCGGGCACGTTCATTGGCCACGGCTTCGGCTTCCAAACGATCGATTTCCGACTGCGCGGTCTGAATCTTCTCCGTCAATTCTGTCGGCGGAGTGGTGACTTCGACAAATTCCGGCTCCTCGATTTCTTCCAGTTCCGGTTTGACGGGGGCTTGTGCGGGCGCTTGAGGAACGACGAGTTCCGCTACGGCTTCCTCAATGGGCGCCGGCTTCTTCTTGATCACCGGCGCACGGCCCACGCGCACCCCGGCGATGACAATCAAAATGATGAGAATTCCGACGATATTCGCGATCACATCGAGGAACGAATCCGATCCGATGTTCACTTCGCCAGAATGTTTCCGTCGTGCCATGTTTCGAATTCAGTAACGGAGTGGAAGGGCGAATTGCGTGATTGACTCTCCCCTCGCCTCGGTACCCCGGGGAGAGGGGTTGGGGGTGAGGGGCACGGCAAACCAGCAATGTCGCGAAGAACGAGTTTTTGCGAGATGAAAGGGTTTGTTTACGGTTGATTGGAAATGTTGCTCGCAACGCCCCTCACCCCCGTCCCCTCTCCCCGGATTACCGGGGCGAGGGGGGAATGTTCTGGCGCCTGCGTTTACGTCATTTCTCTGTCTTTCTAAACCAGCTAAACGGCGACTTCTTCACTGGCGCGGGGTTGTCTTCGCCCTTTTTCTTAAGTGGTGTATCGGCCGGACCGCTCGGCTTCTTTTTGGTTGATTTGATCGTTGATGTCTTGGCAGCTTTGGATTCCGAGACCGGTTGAATCAGGCTCTTTTCGGCCACATTGGTCGGTCTTTCACCCGTTTTGAAGTCTGCCTCGGAGAAGATTCCCCAGTCGCGCAGGGGACCATGCATTCGTTCGTATTCCTTGGTGCCACTGGTGTAGATCTCAAAATGGAGATAGGGCACCCAATAGAACTTGCTGGGCGGCTTGCCCCATCCCTGGCTGTGTTCGTCCAATGCGGAGAGGACCGCTTCGATCAGCTCTTCCTGAGTCGTTCCCGGTTCGATGATCACTTCAATATCGTTCCGTTCGATGAAGATGCGATCTCCAGTGACTTCGACATTCACCTTGCGTTCGAAGCCAATCTGACCGGTGTTGCTACCACCCCAGCGTCGCTTCGCTGCGTCTCGCTTTTGCATGACCGAGGACGAAGACGAAGACAAGGCCGCCAGTTGTTTTCTCGCTTCGGGATTGTCGCCGTATTGGCGAGCCTGTTCTGCCTGAGGATCGGTGGAACGGCGTTTCATCCCGCCAGTTTGTCCCTGGTTCTCCTGAGGCTGGGGCTTCCTGAAAGTCGTATCAATGTCGTGGGGAACATTCCCACCGCCACCCTGCACATTGCCTGGTGCGCTGCCATTCTGCCCGCCCGCGACGTTAGGTGGACTCGACCCCGGCGACGACCGCGACCCTCGCGAACCGGTCGGATTGGTGAGTCCTGTCGCATTCGGATCGCTGCCGCCTGCGTCAACCTCGGCACCGGTAGGTGCCTCACTGCCTGCCGGCAGTTTTCCTCCTGCTGGACCACTGCGTGTCGCAATCCTGTTTCTGGCGCGTGTGCCAGTTGTCCCCGTACCCTCTCCGGACGCTGCGGCGTCGGTGGGGATTTCAATCACTTTGCCAGGCTTGGCGCCAGACGGCAAACCGTTGGCCCCGCGTGAGGCGTTACGCGTTCCCGTCTGCCCATCGGCGGATCCTGGACGACCATTTCGGGTGCCCGTTTCCTGACCAGGGCGAGTCGCGCTGCCTGAACGGTCACCCGCAACACGCTCGCCACTGGCTGCGGAGTCGTCTGCGCTACCCGCGCCCCCTTTGCCCGTGGCACGATGCTCACGCGAAAACGGATCGCCCATGACACCACTCTTGGCGTCGCCTGTTCCAGCTCTGCTTTTTCCAGGCTGGGTACTGTCCGCCACGGCGACCCCGCCGGGCTGAGCGGCGGTGCCTGCGCCGACACTTTCCATGCCGGGGTCGAGTGATCCGGTTTCGTTTCCGCGGCCGACCATGCTGGCCAACGAGTCTGGAACTCCTTGTGCCCGGCGACGCTCTCGCTCCGCGAGGGACGATTTGAATGCACCTGACGCAAGTTCGTCCTTGCGAACTGGCGAACGCGTGATCGCAAAGCTTTTGCCCTGCCCAGCGGAATTCTTCTTGAAGGGGTTCTCTTCTCGATGGATCGTCGCAGCCACCTGATCGTCCAGCGTGCCGAACTCAATCACGTCTTCGCTGCGGCCAATCAGCACGTCTCCCAATCTTGGTTCACCGACTCGGCCACCAGCGGCCAGCATTTCACCGCGATTTTTCAGCGTATCGGCGATCGCACCTTGAATCACGGCTTTGGCCTGTGGGTCCGCCGGCGGCAGTTGCAACTCGAAATCATCTTCGATCAATTCGTAGCCGAAATCGTCGCCCAGATTGCTTAGCATCTTTCGAGCGACGTAGTAAGAAATCGTTCCCTTGGGTCGCACCAGAATCAAGATATAGGGCCGCGACGGATGTCGGGGATCATCCGTGGCGACCGACTGCTCACGCCAGTATTGCATGAGTCGTTGAGAGGCCACGAGCAACGGATTGAAGGTCTCGGTGAATCCCTTCAGATCCGATTCGTCCAGCAGTTGATTTTCTGGCTGGAAGCGAATGCCCGTGGAAGTACATTCGATATAAACCGGGCGTCGCGTCGTACCCGATGCCCCGTCATAAGGAACGAAGGCGAACTTGCTGGCCGCGTCCGCATGCGCCCGGCGCAGGTCGGCCAGTTTTTTCTGAGCGGCAGTGATGGCCGCACTGAGTTCCGAGTGTTCACGCTCGATCTTGTCTCGCAGTTTCGAGTCCTTATCCAATTCGGACTTGAGCTGCGATTTGCGATCGATCAGATGTTGCAAGTTGGTTTCCGTCGCCTGCAGTTTCCCGCGTAGTTCGACGAGCTCCTGCTGGGTTTCTGCCACGCGCTGGCGTCGTTGATCGAGAGCGATTTCCGCTTCGGCCAGTCCCCGCTTCCACTCCGCTTCGCGAGTCGTCTGTCTCTTCCGCGCCGTGGCCACGGCTTCGCGTCGAGCGGCTCGTTCGGCCTCGATGGCTGCGAGTTCGTCCGGTGTCGGACCAGACGGGGCGGGTTCAGGTTTAGGTGCCGGTCGCATCGCTGGACGAACCGTTTCTTCGGCCGCAGCGGCTTCCGCTTCGGCTCGAGCGACGGCGACTTGCCGCATCTTGCGAGTCGTCACCAACAGCAACAGAATCAGCGCCCCCATCGCGCAGACCAGTACGGCCAGGAATGGGAATAACTGAATCGAAGGTGATGTGGAAGCACGACGCATACGGACTAAGGACCAAGGACCAAGGACTAGGCTGCACGATTCTTAATCGTCAACATGTGGACCGCAGCGGTGAGCGAATGCAGGGCCTTTTCGAATGTTTCGACGGCGCGGATCGCTTCCAGGTTGTGCGAGAGCGTCGTCTGCAAGCGAGACAACTCGGCCTCTTCGCCGACGATCTTCAGCAGCGTCTCGCCCTGAGCGTGGAGTTCACGGACCTGACCGGTACTGGCGTGTGTGGCCGCCTTCAAATCGGTCTGCCACGAGAGCACATCATCGCCGATGGAATGCACCAGATTCTCGATCTGCTGGGCCTGGTCTTGCCGCAGAATTCGCAACTCTTGCTGCACGTCTTCCCAGACGGCCGCGATTTCCTGGCTGGTTTGAGTTTGTTGCTGCTGCGATCGATCTTGAACCTCACCCACCATCTGGATCAGGTCGGAAGACAGCTTGGTAAAGCTTTCAGCCAGTTCATGCCGCGCATCGGACAGTTCTTGATTGTGCTGAGTCAGCGTGGCCTGCAGTCCGGTTTGGATCGTCCGTGTGAACTCGGCCTGTTGTTGTTGAACCACCTGTTCCCAGCGCACTCGCAGACTATCCAGCGACTCTTGCCAGAGGTTCGTCTGCCACTGAATCAACTGTGCGGTCTGATCGAGCAAATGAGCTGCGGCGTGTTGTTCGGCCTGCATTAACGGGCTGCCGGTGGAGACGTTCGAAGCCAGCAGCGGGGCAATTTCCCGCAGGCCGGCGACTTCAATCTCACCCAGAATCTGCTGCTCCGCACGCTCGATGACGAACGAAACGAACACCAGAATCATCGACAGCGAGAGCGACAGTGCGGTCGTATCGAAGGCGACAGCGAGGCCACCCGTGATCTCGGACATCGACTTTTCAAGTTGATCGGGTGTGATATTCGCAATGGCCATTGTGATGCCGATGACGGTGCCCAGGAATCCCAGAATGGGAATCGCCCAGGTGATCGTCCGGATCAGCGCGTAACTGTCATGCAGACGTTCGCCGGCCACTTCATGCAGATACTTGAGGTGATCTTCGAGCGACGCGGTGCCGGGGCGGACCGAGAGATACTCGCAAACATCGCTGTAACGCCGAGCCAGCAGGGAACGCCGAACTCCAGAGGGCAAGCTTGCGACGCTCTGTTCCAGCAGTTCCCGCCGCCGATCCTGGTCGGGCTCATGCCGCAGATTGGAATTGCGAATCAGGTTGAATCGAAATGCGCTGCGTTCACGCGGGATGACGAGCGACTTTAGGACCAGGATGGCCATCCCGATCGCGAACAGCCAGACCTCAGCGTAGAGGATCCAGTGCGAGCAGAAGTAGCGGTACATCACCGCCTGCTGCACCGGCAGCAGGGGAATGAGCGAGTAAAATGCGACTGCGGCGGCGGTGCCCCAGATGATGGGGGAACTCAACAGCCACAGGAACCAGCCGGATTGGGGGGCGGGATCTTGAGGCCGGGATTTCGTTGGCAACTCTCTGGTACTCATGAAACATCCTTGTTTCGCCGGGCTGCGCCTGCAGGGCTCAATTCAGTAAACCGCAGATCTGGAGAACAGTAGAACGCGGGGAGCATCACGAAGTGACCGCCCTTCGATTCATCAATCGCACGTTTTGGGGAGGGACGCGGAAAGATCAGCCGGAAGGGTTAGTTCCGGCCGAGTTGGAAGTCTTGGAGTGGGATGTGACTGCCACCAGGGGAAGTGCGGTAAAGTGGGATATCTAGGTGTGACGCGAAGAAATTCCTGTGCAAACGACCGTTCTATGCCTCGATACTATCGGCGCAGATTCACTATAGGTCCAGTTAAATTGGCGTAAGGTGACATCCGCGACGAGCAAAAATCGACGTCAGATATTCAGTGGGGGGAAGTATCACGATTCCCTAAAAAAGTAAACCCGGAAGTTTTTGCCATCAGTTCCATCGAGCCCATCCGACCCTGTTTGATCACTCGCCAGGGACTCAAAGAATGGGAGTTATGGGAAGAATGGGATTTATGATGTAAGGCTAAAAAAGGGGCCGTCACGGTTTTCCGCGACGGCCCCTGTCTGTAACTCATACTACTTCCGCGAGGACTAATTGTTCCTGGTGGGGCTGATCCGACGCTTGAATTCGGCTTCGATTTCTTTCAATCGATTCTGGTGAGCCAACCACATGTTTCGCAATGGAAAATCGTTGGGAATTGGCTTGTTGCCCAACTCCAGGGCGCTCCGCCAGGTCAGGATGCCGAGCATCCCTTCTTCAATGGCCAGGTCGTCGTCCCGCAGGCCGGCTCCAGCGATCGCGTCGCCGATCACCTTTTCGTACTTTTGCAGGCCCGTGTAAGCCAATCGTTCGGCCTCTTGAGTGTCGCCGCTGGCGAGGGCCGCCAAGGCATCGTACAACTCCTTATGCGCCTGCACCGTGTTCTTCTGCTGCTCGGAATAACACTTGTCATGCCAATAGCGGAAGTTGGTCATATTCTGGTAGCGACCCACCCAGGATCGCAGGTCAATTTCATACTGCTTCTTGCCACCCTTGTAGCCTTCCGGCAGGGGCGAGTTCTTGACGAACTCTTGGATTTCTTCCTTGGTCCAGGCGAGATGGATATCGATTTGCGGAGCAGGTTTCCAAGTCTCCTGGCCGTAGACATTCTTCCATTCCAGGAAGGCTTTGGCCCAGATTTCGCGAGTCTCTTCGTCGAAGTGACCTTCTTTTTGCAGTGAGGACGCATGATCGATCATGGACCGTCCGGGATAGGACCGGAACAGCGACTTGTCCATGATATGCTGCTCTTTGCCATACGTGTCCATAATCCGATTGGTTTCCGTGAACCAGCGGGCAGACACGGCATAGTTATCCTCGTTGTTCGGATTCAGCTCTGTGTCCGGGCCTGGCACACCATTCGGGGAAAAACGCTCGGTATCGGGATCAACCCGGAAGTACCGCCGGAACTGGCGCCATTCATCCGAGCGGCCAATCTTCTTGCCGATCGTGTCGGAATAGTACCAAAATAGTTCGGGGTACTTGTCATTGCGCAAGCTCCCCTTGCGGTAAAACTTGGCACCTTCTTTCACCCAGAAATAGCGATCTTTGACGCTGTCCCATTCCACCGACACATTGTAGGCCAGATTCCACGCGTGGAACTGCCAGACCTTCTGAAAGTGGGGCTGCAGCTTGATGATGGATTCTGTCGTGGCCCGCATTCCGGCCCAGTCTTTGGCATCCTTCTGCTTGTCCATCTGGACCCACAACATACAGGCTGCCGGACCACGCAATCCCAGCAGCACCAGGTTCATCGTGGCACTGGACGGATCGACGTTGCCAAGCGTACTTTCGCCCAGGTCGTTGGCTTGACGCATTTGCGCCAGGACGCCACCCGCCTGCTTGCGGGATTGTGCGGCAGGAAACCCCAGGGTGATGACCGGGATGAACAGCAATCCCATCCCGACGAGATAGACCAGCTTTCGCTGATGGGAAGTGAGTTTGTTCATTTTGACTCCAATTCACGCGACTTCAGGCAGTAGTAGCCGAGAACCACACACGGGACGAAGAACGCAATCGTGTGCATGATCGCGGGCAATAATCCGGAATTCCAAGGCACGTCATATCCGTTGGCGACGAACTTGGCCATTTGGAATGTTTCGAAATCGGGAATGATGGCTCGCGAGTGACCGGCGAACTGCAACAG
>CAMAVF010000080.1 GCA_945861445.1 Planctomicrobium piriforme
GGGCCTGACATTTGGGTGTGCTCAGTGTCACGATCATAAATACGACCCGTTCTCGCAGCGCGAGTTCTATCAGTTCTATGCGTTCTTCAATAGTTTGAAGGGTGAGGTTCCCGTCACCAAGGGACCGTATCCGCCGCAGATTCGAGTTCCCAACGAAGAAGATCAACAGCGACTGGCCAAGATCGATGGCGAAGTGGCCACTCTGCAACGTCAAACGGCGGAACTGCAGCCTGCCATCGATAAGGCATTTGCAGCCTGGCAGAAAGAGCCGCTGCCGGCCACCGTTCCCAATGCGAAGCCCACCGGCAAGACCGGGGCCGCGGGAGGCCTGTTTGCGAGGACTCGCCACAAGGCGTTCTTCGGCGACACGCGGCTGGCCAGTCCGCTGTTGCTCGACCAGCCGCTGCGGGCGAGTGGCCGTATTACGATTGTGCGCTCGGTCAACAACGTGGTTGACATCGGTCACTTTTCGTCGAGTGATGTAACGGGAACCGAAGTGGGGTTCTCGGTCGCCGAAGGGCCGCGATTCTTTGGCTATCTGTCGCTGGGTGGTGTGGCTCGATCAGCCACTGCGCCGATCCATGCCGAGCATGGTGTCGACTACACCTGGACCTACACCTACGACCCGACCGGCGGAGCGGACGACCCGGCCGATGCGGACCAGGTTGGTGAAGGCTTGCTGACATTCGAATTGCAGCGGGCTGGCAAATCGCTGGGCGTGTTGCAGACCGATTTGTCCGCCGCCCACCGCGCGATCCCGGCGACGCTGGATGCTTTTGGTTTTGCGTACCGGGGGTTCGACGATGCCGATTCGCCGATCAGTCTCTACATCGATGACGTGGACTATACCGTCGGTCGGGATGGGGCGTCGCGCAAGCAGGACTTCAGCCGCGATCCAGAATGGACCGGCAAGGGCAATGCCGAACACGGTCATCGGTTTGGTTTCGACCCGACAGCCACGACAGCGGGCGGGGCCGTCGATCTGACGATCCCCCAGATCCTGACACTTGCTCCCGACAAGCGATCGGTCGAGCAAACCGCTCGGTTGCGAGAACATTTCCTCCAGGAAAAGTTCCCCAAAATGAAAGAAGTTCAATCGCGGCTGGCGGCGCTCAAGGTGGAACGCGACGCGGTGGAAAAGACGATTCCCTCCGCACTCGTGTGGGAAGAAATGGATCCGCCCCGTCCAGCTCATTTGCTGATTCGGGGTGACTACCAGGGGCCGGGCGATGTCGTGGAACGGAACGTCCCGGCCATCTTTCCGCCACTCTCCGCAGACAAGCGGGATCGCGTGACGCTCGCCAAATGGCTGGTCAGTGGCGAGCATCCGTTGACGGCCCGGGTGGCGGTCAATCGGCTGTGGAAGCAATGCTTCGGGGCGGGTCTGGTTCGCACGCCCGAAGATTTTGGAGTGCGGGGCGAACTGCCCACGCATCCGGAGTTGCTCGACTGGCTGGCGGTGGAATTCAGTGCCGGGCCAGAACAGGGCCGAGCACCGGCGACTCCGCAGGCGTGGAATACCAGGCATCTGCTGCGCTTGATTGTGACGTCGGCCACCTACCGGCAGTCTTCACTGGGCTCAAAATCGTTGCGGGAACACGATCCCGACAACCGGCTGCTCGCCCGCGCGTCACGGTTCCGCCTGGCGGCCGAAGAGATCCGCGACGCAGCACTCGTGGCCTCAGGGTTGCTCACTCGCAAGCTGGGGGGCCGCAGTGTGTATCCCTATCAGCCCGACTATTTCTATCGGGAAAAAGAGGACGACCCGGGCGAATGGAAATGGCCGCTGGAAACGGGTCCGGAACTGTATCGCCGCGGCCTGTACACCTTTATTCGGCGGACGACCCCCTATCAGCCGTACCAGATCTTTGACGCACCCAGCCGGGGCGAGTGCCTGGTGGCTCGGACCCGGACCAACACGCCACTGCAGGCCCTGGTCACGATGAATGATCCGGGCTTCGTTGAGGCTTCTCGTGTGTTGGGCGAACGGATTGCGACGGTGAAAGAAACCGATCTCCCAACGCGGCTGACGTTTGCCTTCCGCAGCGTGTTATCACGACAGCCGACAGACCGCGAACGGCAAGTGCTCATGACCCTGTATCAAACCGAGCGAGAACGCTATCAAGCGGACCCCAAGTCGGCGGCGGCAGCCGTATCGCACGGCAAGGCACCGCATCTCACTACAGATGCGGTGGACGCCGCGGCCTGGACTGCGGTCGCGACGGCGTTGCTCAACTTGGATGAGGCGATTACGCGCGAATGACCAGACGTTTCCGAAGGGCGTGCATGATGATTCCTGAACTCGATCGAATGGCTGCTCGGCGGCATTTTTTGACGCAGACCTCACGTGGCTTGGGGACTGCGGCGCTGGCGTCGTTGTTGTCGCCGAATGTGACGTTTGGCAATGCTCCGACTGGTGTGCCGGGTTCATTGGCCGCTCCCCATATTGCGCCGCGTGCGAAGCGCGTGATCTATCTATTTATGTCGGGTGCGCCCAGCCAGATGGACTTGTTCGATCACAAGCCCAAGCTGCGCGAGATGAACGGTCAGGAGATCCCCAAGAGCGTGGTCGGCTCACAACGCCTCACGACGATGACGCGCGAACAAAAGATGTTTCCGGTCGCTGGTTCGCAGTTCAAGTTTACGCGTCAGGGAGACGCGGGACTCGAGGTGAGTGAACTGCTGCCGTATACGTCGAAGATTGTGGATCGAATCGCCGTCATCCGTTCGATGTATACGGAACCGATTAATCATGATCCCGCAGTGATCTTCCTGCAGACGGGCAGTTCGGTCACCGGTCGCCCGTGTCTTGGGTCGTGGATGTCTTACGGGTTGGGGACCGAAAACGCCAATCTGCCCGCCTTCGTGGTGTTGCTGTCGAGCAAGACGCCGGGCGGCCAGCCGTTGCTGTCGAAGTACTGGCATAGCGGCTTCCTTCCCGGGCGGCATCAGGGGGTGCAGTTTCGTGGGTCGGGTGATCCAGTGATGGGTCTGACCGATCCGGCCGGTGTTTCGCGTGATGATCGACGCCGGATCGTGAACGCGGTCAACGATCTCAACAGCCAGCGGTTTGAGGTCACGGGTGATCCCGAGATCGAGGCGCGGATCAATGCGTTCGAGCTGGCATTTAAGATGCAGACGACGGTCCCCGATCTGATGGATGTCGCCAGCGAACCCAAGCATATTCTCGATCTGTACGGAGCCCAGCCGGGCCAGGCCTCGTTTGCCAACAATTGCCTGCTGGCCCGCCGCATGATCGAACGGGGCGTGCGCTTCGTCCAACTGTATGACAAGGATTGGGATCATCACGCGGACCTGCCCACCAAGATCCGTGCCAAGACCAAAGAGTCCGATCAAGCCTGTGCCGGGTTGATTCAAGATCTCGCCCAGCGCGGACTGCTGGACGACACGCTGGTGATCTGGGGCGGTGAGTTTGGCCGGACGGCTTATTGCCAGGGGAATCTGACTACGACCACGTATGGTCGCGATCATCATCCGCGGTGCTTCACGATGTGGATGGCCGGGGGCGGCATCAAGCCGGGCGTGGTACTCGGGAAGACGGATGATTTCTCGTACAACATCGCCGAAGACCCGATTCACGTCCATGACCTGCAGGCGACCATCCTGCACTGCCTGGGGATTGATCACGAACGGTTGACGTATCGCTTTCAGGGACGAGATTACCGGCTGACCGACGTCAGCGGCAAAGTTATTCAGAGGTTGCTGGCATGAAGATTTCACACAGCAGAATTCTTGAGGATTCTGAGATCGTGTTTGACAAGGGAACATTCGGGAGCCTCGCCCTCCCACCGGCACGCTCACGGGGTCACGGGACTTTTGTGGCTGGGCGTATGTGGTGTCGCGTACGCTGCATCGTGGCGGGCATGTTGCTGACGTGGGCGCTGGTGACGCCGGGCCAGGCCGAGCCGCAAAAAGCGGCCGAACCGGCACCCTTTACGGTCAAAATCGAGAAGGTGGCTTCCGGGCAGAAGTACACGATTGGTCGAGCGAAGGTCGGCGAAAAGCCGTATTTTGATCGGCAGTATCAGATCCGTCAGTTGCCCCCGGCACTGGAGGGCCAAGTCCTGGTCCTGACTTCAATGGATGATGATTACGCTGTGGCGCCAGACCAGTTGCAATTGCAATTGCCTGAGACGGCAATGGTGTCGCTGTGTCTGGACAAGCGCAGCAGCCGGGCGCCTGGCTGGCTCGACGGCTGGACGCTGGCCAAGGAAGCGCTCGAAGTGGACGGTGTCCACTATCATATTTATCAGAAGACCTTTCCCGCCGGTCGCGTGACGCTGGGGGGTAATGACCGCACTCGCACGGGGGCGAGCAGTAACTATGTGGTGATTGTCAGCCCGCGCCGCGATCTTCCCACCATCCCGCCCGATCCGTTGGCGCTCAAACCGGTGGACTTTGCGCGCGAGATCCAGCCACTCTTGCAGGAGCGCTGCTTCAGTTGCCACGGTGCCAAGAAACAAGAGGCGGGTCTCCGTTTGGATCTACGTCGCCGGGCTTTACTGGGTGGCGATGGAGGTCCAGCCATTGTTCCCGGATCGAGTGAAACGAGTGAATTGATCCTGCGCATCACGACCGAGGACGAGACGCAACGCATGCCGCCGGACGATGAGCCTCTGTCACCTGAGGAGATTGCGTTGTTGCGACGGTGGATCAATCAGAAGGCTCCGTGGCCTGATGCCCTGGCCGGGAAGGAATCGTTTGACGATCACTGGTCGTTCCGCGGTATTACCAGGCCGGAGGTGCCGAAGGTCGCTGATTCCAATTGGGTTCGCGATCCGATTGACGCCTTCGTGCTGGCGAAACTGGAACGCGAAAAAATCGCCCCGTCTCCTGAAGCGGATCGCCGCACGCTGGCGCGGCGACTGCATCTCGATTTGCTGGGGCTGCCTCCTGCGCCCAAGGATGTCGACGCCTTCGTCAACGATCAAAGTCCAGATGCCTACGAGCAGTTTGTTGACCGGTTACTGGCTTCGAAGCACTTCGGCGAACGCTGGGCCAAGCACTGGCTCGATCTGGCGACGTTTGCGGAAAGCGATGGCTATGAGAATGACAAGCCGCGTCCGAACGCGTGGCGTTACCGTGACTGGGTGATCGACGCCATCAACAAGGATCTGCCGTTTGACCAATTCACCATCGAACAGATTGCCGGCGATTTGCTACCCGACTCGCGGCCCGATCAGCGGGTCGCTGCCGGGTTGCATCGCAACACGCTGTACAATTCCGCTGGCGGAGCGGACCAGGAAGAGTTCCGGACGAAGGCGGTGAAAGAGCGGACGGCGACGACCGGAGTCGTCTGGATGGGTTTGACGTTGAATTGCTGTGAGTGTCACACGCACAAGTACGACCCCATCGCCCATCGTGAGTATTATCAGTTCTACGCCTTCTTCAATAATGTGGACGATGCGAACGAAGGTGAAGCGGCGACATTCAAGGTTGCCGCGCGCACCACGCGGATTCATAAGCGGGGAAGTTTCCTGGACCTCGGCCCGACCGTCGAACCGGGGACCCCGAGTTTCCTGCCACCATTGGTCGCGCGGGGTGCACAGGCCGACCGGCTCGATCTGGCACGCTGGATCGTTTCCGCCGAGAACCCATTGACGGCCCGTGTCGCTGCCAATCACATCTGGCAGCATCTGTTCGGTGTGGGGCTGGTCCCGACACCTGAAAACTACGGCCGCAAGGGCGAGGCACCGCAACAAGCGGAATTGCTGGACTGGCTGGCATCAGAATTTCGCACGACGTCGGGTGTCGCCTGGAGTCGCAAGCAGTTGATCCGGTTGATCGTGACTTCGGCGACGTATCGCCAAACCTCGGCCATCCGTCCCGAGCTGGCGACGATCGATCCCGACAATCGCCTGCTGTCACGACAGAACCGATATCGCATTGAAGGCGAACTGGTGCGTGATCTGTCGCTGTCCATCTGCGGGCTAATGGATCCCACAGTGGGCGGGGCCTCGGTGCAACCCCCGCTCCCCAAGGGTCTCGGTCAACTGGCTGAGCTCAAGAATGAAAACTTTAAGGAAGCGAACGGCAATCCGCATCGCCGCGGTTTGTACGTCCACATGCAGCGGACGTTTCCCTTCCCCATGTTGGCAGCGTTCGACGCGCCCGATGGCAATCAATGCATCGTCGTGCGCGATCGCTCAACGACTCCCATGCAGGCCCTTACGCTCTTAAATGAGCCGACGATTGATGAGTGTGCCCGGGTCCTTGGCAAGCGACTGATGAGTGCGACCCAGGAGCAACGCGGACGGCTGGTGACGGGATTCGAATTGTGTTTGTCTCGACAACCGACCGATGCCGAGTTGGCCGTGCTGCAGGGCCTGGTCGAACGTCAGCTAAAGTCGGGAGCCAAAGAAGAAGCGGTGTGGTATGGCGTGGCCCGGACGCTGATTAACCTGGATGAATTTATCACACGGGAATGAGGCCACGAATACAAGCTCGATGCGCAAGCGAGTGCATCTTGAGTGCTCATTCACACGGAATGCACTCGCGTGCGCTTCGAGCTTGTATTGATCAGTCACCCGGCCGCCAAAGCACTGACATTTGCAGTTTTCCTGAGAGGCGTTTTCGATGAACCATATTGAACAACATATCCTACAAACGCGTCGACGCTTCCTGACGAGTGCCGCCAGCGGTGCCGGCGTGGCGGCGTTGGCGTCGATGTTGCGCGATGACGGATTGTTGGCCGCGGAAAGTTCATCGGCCGCAGGGATCATCGATCCGCTGCGTCCGCGACCAGCGCACTTTCCCGGGAAGGCGAAGAGCTGCATCTTCATTTTTCTGGCGGGTGGAACGAGCCATCTCGACCTGTTCGATCCCAAGCCGAAGCTCGCGGAACTGGACGGGCAGCAGATCCCCGAATCGTTCACGAAGGGGGTCCGGTTTTCGTTTATCAAGTTGAACCAGTCGCTGTTGATGGGCAGTCGCTTCAAGTTTAAGAAGTACGGCCAGTGCGGCACGGAAATGTCCGAGTTACTGCCACACATTGGAAGCTGTGCTGATGACATTGCGCTGATTCGTTCGATGCATCATGCGGCGTTCGACCATGCCCCGGGCGAACTGGAAATGATCACGGGCAAGGATATCCCCGGTCGCCCCAGCTTTGGGGCCTGGCTGACGTACGGGCTGGGCAGCGAGTCGCAGAACTTGCCGGGTTATGTGGCGTTGATCAATCACCGTGGTCCCGTGGCCCGCGCAATGGCCTGGGGCAATGGCTACTTGCCGTCAGTCCATCAGGGCGTGGTCTTTCGGAATCAAGGGGAACCGATTCTCAATCTGCAGACGCCCGACGACATTCCCCCTGAGTTGCATCGAGCCCAACTGGATGCTATGCGCGAGCTGAACCGCTTGAAGTCCACGAAGATCCATGACCCGGAAATTGATGCCCGCATTGCCGCCTATGAACTGGCCTATCGCATGCAGACGGCCGCTCCCGAATTGATCGATATCGCCAGTGAAACCAAGCCCACGCTGGAAGCGTATGGCGTCGAGCGTGGTGGGCAGAAGGGAATATTCTCGCGGAATTGTCTGCTCGCACGACGGCTGGTCGAACGTGGTGTGCGGGTGGTGTCATTGTTCCAGCGAACGTGGGATCAGCATAAGGACCTGGAGGGCGGCCTGAGGTCTCAATGTGACGAAGTCGATCAGCCGATCGGCGCGTTGCTGAAGGACTTGAAGCAGCGCGGGCTATTGGATTCGACCCTGGTAGTGTGGGGTACAGAGTTCGGACGGACGGCCATCACGGAGAACGCCAAGCCAGGTCCCGGGGCCGGGCGGGACCATCATCCGCACGCCTTCAGCATGTGGATGGCAGGGGGCGGCGTGAAGGGGGGCCAGGTCTACGGCCAGAGCGATGACTTGGGCTGGGCAGTCGCCGAGAACGGCGTGCATACTCACGATTTCCATGCCACGCTGCTGCATCTATTTGGGTTCGATCATAAGAAATTGACGTACCGACATCGCGGTCTGGATGTGCGACTTACGGATGTGGCGGGGAATGTCGTGGAGAAATTGCTGGCGTAGTGTCGACTGAGCCAAGCTGTTGAAACGGTTGATCATGAAGAGACAACAACCAGATTCTGGCTCCCCTCGCCTCGGTAATCCGGGGAGAGGGGAGCGATCAACTTGAGACTCACGGTCCTGAATTGAGCGTCACAAGATAAGAATTGAAATCTCAAGTCGAGCGACGCTCGGAGTGCCCCTCACCCCCGTCCCCTCTCCCCGGAGTACCAGGGCGAGGGGGGAAATAAATCATCCTCTGTCACTTCGATCATGTAACTTGTGCCTAGCCAATTCAATTGACACCTTCACAGATCGGTGATGTTCAATGCTCAAATCCATGATGCGTTCTAGTTACTTTCCACGGTTGGCAACGATCTGGCTGGTTCTGTCGTGCGTTCTGGTGCCTGTCACCGCTGTCGCCGCGGAGCCGAAAAGTGATCCGGCGAAACCGGTGCGCGTCTGCCTGATTTCTGGTTGCAATACTTATCATTCGGAAAAATCACTCCCCCCGTTTCAGGAGTGGCTCGAGAAGAACTACAACATCAAATGCACGCGAATCGTTCGCCAAGGGGACGAGCTTCCCGGTTTGGAGAAACTCGACAATTGCGATGTGGCGTTCGTGTTTTTTAAACGCATGAATTTGAAGGGCGAGCAGCTCGAACGATTTCAAAAGTATGTCCGCTCGGGCAAGCCGATCGTCGCTGTCCGCACTGCCAGTCATGCCGTTCAAACGTGGCTTGATTTCGACCGTGAAGTGCTGGGTGGCAATTACCAGGGGCACTATGCCAAGGATCCCGACACGACCATTGAATTCACTGCGGCTGGTAAGTCACATCCAATCTTGAAGGATGTGAAGCTGACGTCCGCACCGGGGCCGCTCTATAAGAACACGGGGCATGCCGAGGACATTAAGTTGTTGCTCACGGGCAGTAATCCCGGCCAGGTCGAGCCCCTGGCGTGGACTCGGGAGATCAAGGGGGGCCGCTTGTTTTATACGTCACTGGGGGATCCCAAGACGTTTGAAGACCCCGAGTTCAGAAAGATGTTGGCACAAGCGATCTTCTGGACCGTGCGGCAAGAACCGTAGTGGTCGCGAAAGCGTTTTCGCATTCGTGTCCCATAAATCCCATGTTTCCCATCATTCCCATTGATCAATGAGAATGATGGGAAGCATGGGATTTGTGTCAGGAATCATTGGTTGAATGCCCGAAGATGTGGAGTCCGTCCTGATGTTCCTCCTGCGGCTGAATGTGTTCTTGGTGAGTCTTTTCTGCTGTCTTCCAACATCGAGCACTGCGATGCCTCCCCCGACTGCCAAGCGAGCCGTGACCGACGTCTACCACGGCGTTCAAGTCCAGGACGATTACCGCTGGCTGGAAGACGGCAGCCAGCAGGAAGTGCAGGCGTGGAGCGACGCGCAGAATGTGCATGCCCGGGCGTACCTCGATCAGTTGCCAAACGTCGCGGCCATTCGGGCTCGAGTGACTGAGATCATGAGTGCCAGGACAGTTGGGTACTCTGACCTCGCCGCGCGCGGGAGTACCCTGTTCGCCATCCAGCGGCAGCCCCCCAAGCAACAGCCGTTTCTGATTGTCATTCCCGACCTGGATCAGCCGGGCAGTGTGCGGACGCTGGTTGATCCCAATGTCATTGATGCCGCCGGGTCCACGTCGATCGACTGGTACGTCCCGTCACCCGATGGCCGGACCGTGGCCGTGTCATTGTCGAAGAGTGGAACAGAAGTTGGCGATATTCACTTTTTCGAAACGGCCACCGGCAAGCAGATGCACGAAGTGATTCCCCGCGTGAGCACGGGGACTGCCGGCGGCGACCTGGCCTGGCTGGCGGACGGTAGCGGCGTCTTCTACACCCGCCATCCGCTGCCGGGAGAACGGCCTGAACAGGATCTGAATTTCTTTCAGCAGATCTATTTTCATCAGTTGGGAACACCAATCACGCGCGATCGCTACGAACTGGGCAAGGAGTTTCCGCGCGTGGCGGAGACGGAATTCGAGATGCACGAGAAGTCCGGAACGCTGCTGGCGACGGTGCAGAATGGGGACGGGGGCGAGTTCGCGCTTTACTTGCGCTCACCTTCCGGAAAGTGGAAACGCATCAGTGATTTCCCCGATCAAGTGGTGCAGGCCACGTTTGGTCCGCAGGACGATCTCTATTTGATCTCTCGAACGGACGCGCCACGCGGAAAGATCTTGCGCGTGACGCTGGCCGATCCACGCATGCAACAAGCCGTGACGGTGGTCCCCGAAGGCCCTGAGACGATCGTCACCAGCTTCTATCACAGTCCGCCCAGCCTGGTAACGACCGACCAGCGGCTGTATGCGATCTATCAACTGGGTGGTCCGTCTGAGCTGCGCGTCTTCGATCTGCAAGGCAAACCACTCGCGAAGCCCGAACAACTGCCGCTGTCCGATGTTGACGACCTGACCAAACTTCCGGGCGGGCAGATCCTCTTTAGTAACACGTCGTTTGTCAGTCCGCCCGGCATCTACCGTTACGATCCGACCAGTGGAGAGACCACCAAGACATGGCTGGCCACGAAGTCGCCGGTGGACTCCAGCGATGTGCGGGTCGTGAGGGAATTCGCGACGTCCAAAGATGGCACCCAAGTTCCGGTGTCGATCATCATGTCGAAAAATACGAAGCGGGATGGCACTAACCCCGCGGTCGTCAGCGGCTATGGGGGCTATGGTGTCAATATCACGCCGGGCTTCAGCGCGGTGAAGCATGTGCTGCTTGAGCAGGGCTTTATTTATGCGGTCGCCAATTTGCGCGGCGGTGGCGAGTTTGGCGAACCGTGGCATTTGCAGGGCAACCTGACGCACAAGCAGAACGTCTTCGATGACTTCGCGGCCGTGCTGCGGCATCTGATTGATCGCGGCTATACCTCGTCCGAAAAGCTGGCGATTGAAGGGGGCAGCAACGGCGGCCTGTTGATGGGAGCAACCATGACTCAACACCCGGAGCTCATGAAAACCGTGGTGTCCCACGTGGGCATTTACGACATGCTGCGGGTGGAGCTTTCGCCGAATGGCGTGTTCAATATCGTCGAATTTGGAACAGTGCAGAACCCTGATCATTTCCGAGCGTTACAGGCCTATTCGCCGTACCATCATGTCCAAGACGGTCGAAAATATCCGCCGGTGTTATTCCTCACTGGGGCGAACGATCCGCGCGTTGATCCGATGCAATCGCGCAAGATGACGGCGCGACTGCAGGCAGCGACGGGCCAGTCGGGAACAGTCTTGCTCCGTACGAGTTCGAATTCGGGGCACGGTGCGGGAACAGCGCTGTCCGAGCGTATCGAGCAGACGGTCGACGTCTACGCATTCCTGTGCGAGCAACTGGGGATCAAGTATCGTCCACCGAATTAGGTTCGTTATTTCTTGGTATCGGCGGGGGATTCTTCCAGCAGGCGTTCGATGATCATTTCCAGGATGATCTCGTCCGCCTGGCCGATCCACTGGGCCTGCAGTTCCCCCTGGCGATTGAAGAACAGGGTCATGGGGACGGCACTGAAGTCGGGGATCTGTTGGAACAGTTCTTCGTTACCGAGAGCACAGCGATAGTTGATCCCAAATGTTTTCTGGGACTCCCTGATTGTGTTCACGGCGGTGATTCCGTTTTCGGCCTCGGTGTTGAGGCCGATCATCTCAACCCCCTGGGATCGATATTTCTTATATGCGGCGATCAAGTCGGGCAGTTCCCGGCGGCAGGGCGAGCACCATGTGCCCCAGATGTTGACGATCAACAGTTTCCCAGTGAAGTCCCGTTTGACGAGCGGCTTGCCGGCAGTGTCTTCGAGGGTGAAGTTGAACTTGTAATCGGGCTTGCCGATAAACAGGGCGCTGATGGTGGCTTGCAGGTCCTTCTTCCGCTTGTCACGGGCAAACTTGACGATCTTGTCGAATTCGGGATTCGTCTTGAGTCGCGCCAGGTCGAGGGCGTTCTGGATCTCGGTCAGATCGTTGAAGCCATAGTCGATGGCCGTTCGCAGTGACTTGAACGCTGCCGGGTCCTTTTTCTCTCGTGACAGGGCGCACGCTTCGTTGAAGAAGACCGCACCGAGGAACGATTTCACTTCGTCCTTGTCGGCAATTGCCGGAGCGGCTTTCAGAGCCCGTCGCACATAGTCAGCCGAGTCCTTCAATTTGCCATAGTCCAAGTCACCGGTGTCAGTCATATCCGCCTGGGCTTGCTTGAAGCTGGCCAATTTCAGCAACAGGTCCGCGTCGTTCGGCTGTTTCGCCAGTTGGGCAAGCAATTTCGCCTCGGCGGCAGGTGACAGCTCGTCGTCGATCTCGTCGCTGTCGTCGCCTGCATCAGTAGGCTGTTTCGACACCGGTTTTTCGACCTGTGTCGGGGTGGCCTGGGCGAGTTGGAGAGATTCGTCGGCTTCGAAGTCGACGTCGATCGGCTGAACTTCCCCGGTCGGATTAGCGTCAGCAACTTCGTTCGTCGCTTCAGGTGGCGGCGTTTCCAGCTTGGGCGTTTCGGAAACAGGCGAGGGTGCCAGAGCCACGGAGTCTGATTGACTGCATCCCAGCGCGATGACCAGCCCCAACGCGCATCCCATCCACAATCTCGCCAGCATCATATTCCCTTTGATGTTTTGAGGTCTGCGGCGGATTTTGGCCTGATCCCTCAGGCTGCTGCGAAGCACTGTTCGACCGCTTCCGTCGCGGCGGCAGTGTATTCATTTTGTAAAAACGACACAATCGGTGTCTGAGCCGGACAAATTCAATCGTCCCGGTCTTTGCGAAGGTCCACCGCCTGGACCCCTTCCAGACGAGTCATTTCGTTGATCAGATGGGTCAACGTCGTGGCGGGCAGGAGCCGTAGCTGATAAGTCAGATCCAGGCCGACTCCCTGGCGCACCGTGCTGGCGGACACGGCTTCGACATCCTGGGCGTATCTGGCGAGCAGTGCCACGACCAGCGCCTCCAGTTCGGGGCTCCAGACCAACCGCACGGCCAGGAGCATCTCGCGGCTGGCCACTGCCGAGACCACAGCGCGGTCGCGAAACAGGAAGGCGGCGATGCTGACCGCGACCAATCCGCAGAGGGCGACCATGGTCTGCCCCAATCCGGTAGACATCCCCACGACGACTGCGACGATCACGAAGGCCGTGTCCTTGGTGTCCCGAACCGAGGTGCGGAAGCGAACGACAGACAGGGCTCCCACCAGGCTGAAGGCGAGCGCCAGGTTGTCGCCGATGACCTGCGTCACCATGGCAATCAAGATCGACAACAGGACCAGCGTCGCGGGAAACGTCGCCGTGATGCTTGCCGAACGCCGGGTGGCTCGATAAATACCCACCACCGCGAGTCCCAGGATCAGCGACACTGCCAGCCGCAGACTCAGCGTCGTCCAGGCCAGGGCGGACGAGGGATCAAACACAGGGTTCAGCCAGGCAGACATTTCACAGTCCTCAAACGAATTCGGCGACGAATCAATGACACACAGTTTATCAGGCTGGGCACTCAGCAGCGTCCGGGTCCCGGAGGCGGGCCTCCCCGATGCATGAACGGGGGGCCCGAATGGCGCGGAAAAAAGAACGTGCCGGAGAACGGTTTGCCCGTCATCTTGTCCCACTGTTGTTGTTGCGTGGGATTCAGCAGCGCCAGAATCTGCTGCATGGCTTGTCGGGCTCGCTGGTCCCGCTCGGAGACAGGCGGAGGCTCTTGCCGGAAGGGATCATCGAGCCGGAAAATCGTCTCGCTTTCGATGCGTTGGATGTTCTGCTTTTGATCAGCAGTCAGTTTCAGAGTGCGGGCGATGTCGACCTCGCGGAAGGCCATCGGACCCTGGCATTGCAACGCAATCTGACCGAGTCGCGCCACTTGTTCCGGTTTCAGAATGGCCGAGTAGACGATTTCGTTGGCGCGCGCCGCCTCCAGAATCTGTTTCTCAGTTCCCTTCGGCAACCGATCTGGGGGACGGCCACCGCGACCTGGTGGTTCAGGACGGCGATGTTCTTCCCGGCGACTGATCAGTTCGGCAATCTGGGTGCGTTGTTCCCTGGTAAGTTGCAGATCATCGAGGACGGTCTCCTCACGCAATAAGAAACGCTGGCGATCAGCTTGCAGCAGGGCAAGGTCTGCGAGAATCTTCTTGACTCGGGCACGCGTGCTTCCCAGCTCGGATTCGCTGGTCGATGTCGCTTCGCGGTTGTTGCTGAACTCCTGGTAGTAGCCCAATGCCGCCTCCAGCAACTGCTTGCGCAGACCTTCCTGAAACGGTGCGTCAGACAACTCTTCTTCAGCCAGTTGAATCATCTCGTCGGTGACCCGGCGAGCGAGTTTGAATTGGGCTTCGGCTTCGCGTGCGCGGAGTAGCTCACGTTGATAGGCGTCTTCGGTCTTGGCATGTTCGCGAGCGACGATGGCGGTCGTGACACCCAATCCGATCGTTCCGCAGACGAGAAGGATGAGTGCTGCAGCGATGACCGACGGGTGCCGTCGCATCCACTTGCGGAGGCGATCAATCAGTTGCGGTCGCCGCGCACGAATGGGAATCTCGTCCAGAAATCGCTGCAAGTCGGCTGCCATTTCACCCGCCGTGGAATATCGTTCGGCCGGCGATTTTGCGAGTGACTTGAGAACGATCGTCTCCAATTCGACGGGAATTGCGAGATCCAGCTTGCGGAGCGGCCGGGGATCTTCATGCAGGATCTGCTGGAGCAGGGCCGGGCGATCCTGGCCGGGGAAAATCGGTTGCAGCGTCAAGAGTTCATACAGCGTCGCGCCGAGCGAATAAACGTCGGTACGATGATCGACAGGTTCGCGGCGTCCGGCAGCCTGCTCGGGACTCATGTAACGCAACGTGCCCAGCACATCGCCCGTTTGAGTCAGCCCCGCATCGGTGGCCACCAGGGCGAGGCCGAAGTCCGCGACCCAGACGGCACCCCTGGCATCCAGCAGCAGATTTGCAGGCTTGATGTCGCGATGGATGACCCCGGAATCATGGGCATATTCCAGTGCGTCCGCGATTTCTGCCGTAATCCGCGCGGCCGAGCGAAAGCTGTCTCGCGTACGTGTCGAGCGGGGGCTGGAACGACCGGGCAGGGCCGCATCGAATGTCGGCTCCTGGTGCTGCGCGACGGTGTTCCCGACGATCGTATTGATATCTTCAGGTGCCGGTCCCGAGGCCCTCGACTCGCTGCGCAATTCAGCAATCACTTCGGCGATCGAGCGTCCTTCGATCAACTGCATGGCATAAAAATGCATGCCGCGTTCGCATCCCACCGCGTAGACCGGCACGATATTCGTATGATGCAACTGGGCGGCAGCGTAGGCTTCTGTCTTGAACCGTTGCAGATGTTTGGAATCGAGTGCCGCGGCGAATGGCAACACCTTCAACGCGACACGTCGTCCCAGCGAGAGCTGAATGGCTTCGTAGACAATCCCCATGCCACCGCGGCCGATTTCGCGAATGATCTGAAAATCACCCAGCGGGCTCGCAGTCGGCTCCGGTGACGGGGCCAGTTCAACGGGCCGCAGCGATTGCGCCAACTGAATGCCGTCCAGGTATTCGGAAAGGGCTTCCGCCAGTTCGGGGTAACGGTCGAGATAGGCCTGGCGATTCGGCGATCGTCCCGCTTCCAGTTCCGCCAGATATTCGCGCGACACCTGCAGGATGCGGGGATCGTCTTCCGCGAGTGATTCGGGATTAGAGTTCATGGTTGTTCCCCCGCGAATTCTTTCTTCAGCCGAGTGAGGCCGCGGAGCCAGAGTTTCTCGACGCTGTCGACGCTGCGTTCCATCCGTTCCGCCACTTGAGGAAATGTTAATCCTTCGAGGTGCCGCAGGATCAGAACAGTCTGATAGTCTTCGGGCAAGCGGGAAAGAGCAGCCGTGACTCGCAAGCTTTGCTCACCGCGCATGGCCATCTGACTGGGCGAACTGTGAGGATCCACCAGGATTTGAGCCAGTGCACATGACGACTGGTCGAGGTCCGCGGCCAACTGTTGCTCCATATTCAAGTCGCGGGCCTGGGTTCCCAGATAACGCCGGACATTGTTGGCCAGTGTCCCGGCGAGAATCGCTCGCAACCACTGCACGAACTGAGCTTCAACTTCGCCTCGAAAACTGGGAAAGTGCCGATGCGCATCCAGGAATGTTTCCTGGACGATGTCCGAGGCATCAATCTTACCCTGTAATCTCCGGCCAATCTCGATGCGCGCCAGCAGTCGCAGATAATTGTGGTAAGACTCCAGCAATTGACCCAATACGGCATTATCACCAGTTCGAGCCTGGGCCAGCAGTAGTGCGATCTCTCCGTCCATCCCGAAAACCTCTCCTCTCCCTATAGTAGAGAATTCGGGATGAATACCGCCGCAGGAATCACGAAAAAGTTTCTCCGGAACCGACGAGCCACGGAAATCGAGGTTTCGGAATCTCGAAATTGCGCGGCGGTATCCTGGCAACCTGCGTCACTATGTAGTTAGAGCACATCAGTCGTTTGTCAAAAAAGGGCTCAAATCGAGCCATGTGTCAGCGGAGATCCCCATGAAGTATGCGTATTGTCTCGGTTTGGGTTTGCTGTTCGGATTTGCGGCGGCGAACAGCTTTGGACAGCCCGCCACCCCACCGAAAGTGCCGGGCAAGTCGGCCGCAGCGCCGGCCGAACCGCGTCGAGATCCTAATGTTCCTGGTGACCGCGAAGGCCGCGGGCCTGGGCCGGGTGGCCCGGGCGGATTCATGGGGCCGGAACGGGCGATTGTCAAGCAGTTCGACAAGGATGGCGACGGCCGCCTCAATCAGGCCGAACGCAACGCGGCGCGTGCCTTCTTGAAGACACAGCCAGCTCGTGGACCAGGCGGACCCGGTGGTCCGGGTGGTCGATTTGAACCGGGCAGCATGTTGGCCATGCCATTGATCGAGGTATGGGATGCCGACAAGGACGGCAAGCTGAGTTCTGATGAAGTCTCCGCAGGCGTCAAGGAATTCGTCGCCGAGGCGAACCCTGCTGAGAACGCGACTCTGGACGGCCCACAGGTTGAAAGAGTGCTCCAGCGAATCATGCCCCCGCCTCCGATGTTTGGGGGGCGAGGTGGCTTTGGCGGACCGCAAAATGGCCCGGCTCGCCGGCCTCCAGCCGAGAACGAAGCCCAGCCGGAGGCCGATCAGAAAGATCGCCGCCCAGCCGCGCCGCCTGCGCCCCAGAATCCACAACCCCCACGCGGTGCAGATCGTCCCGCCGGTGGTCGACCAGGTGGCTTCGGCGGTGGATTTGGTCCGGGAAGTATGCTGGTGGGATCGATCATGGAGCGATCCGATGCGAACAAAGACGGCAAACTCACGAGCGCCGAATTGCTGGCCGCGAGCCGGGTCCTCTTTAAGGACGGAGACAAGGACAAGGATGGACAGCTCGCCGAGTTGGAGGTCGCTGCCACCATTGGTCTGCTGCTGCCCGCAGGTCGCGGTGGATTTGGCCCTCCGGGTGGTGGTAGTCGCGAGAAAGGTACACCGGGACCCAAGGTGTCTGCGGCAGATGTGAAATCCTATGGAGACGAACCCTTCTACGACAGCCGGGTGCTGCGAACATTATTCTTCGAATTCGAAGACAAGGACTGGGAAGCCGAACTGGCCGAGTTTCACAACACGGATGTCGAGGTCCCGGCCACGTTGACGGTGGACGGCAAAAAGTATTCCGAGGTCGGCATGAGCTTCCGCGGCATGTCGTCGTACGGCATGGTTCCCCCCGGATCCAAGCGGTCGTTTAATGTCTCGATCGACTTCACGGACGGCAAGCAGCGTTTATTGGGATATAAAACGCTCAATCTTTTAAACGCTCATGAAGAACCATCATTTCTCAGCACGGTGCTCTATTCACACATCGCCCGCAAACATATTCCGGCCCCCAGGGCCAACTTTGTGAAAGTGGTCATTAATGGCGAGAGCTGGGGTGTGTATGTGAATGTGCAACAGTTCAATAAAGAGTTCCTGGCCGAGAACTATTCGAGTTCCAAAGGGACCCGCTGGAAGGTCCGCGGTAGTCCAGGTGGTGGCGGAGGAATGGAATATTTCGGTGACGAGATCGAGGACTATCAGCGTCGCTATCAGATGAAGTCCGACGACAGCGACAAGGCCTGGAAAGAGTTTGTCACACTTTGTAAGACGCTGAATGAAACGCCGCCAACAGAATTGGAAGCGGCGTTGAAGCCGATTCTGGATATCGATCAGACCTTGTGGTTCCTCGCTCTGGATGTGTCATTGATCAACAACGATGGCTACTGGGTTCGGGCGAGTGATTACAGTATTTTCCGCGACTCCCGAGGCCAATTCCACGTCATTCCACATGACATGAACGAAGCCTTCCATGGCTCGATGATGGGTGGCCGCGGTCCTGGCGGTGGGGGACCTGGTGGCGGCCCGGGCTTTGGTCTGGGTGGTCTGGGTGGCCCGGGTGGCCCGGGTGGTCGCGGTGGTCCGCGAGGCTCGGGGCTCGAACTGGATCCGCTGGTTGGTCTCGATGATCCCAGTAAGCCGTTGCGGAGTAAGCTGCTGGCCGTTCCCAGTCTGCAGGCGCGCTATTTGGAACATGTCCGCACGATTGCCCAGGAAGATCTCAACTGGGAACAGCTCCAACCGGTGATCGACCAATATCACCAATTGATCGGGAGTGAGATCAAGGCGGATACTCGCAAGCTGACCTCATTCGCAGAATTCGAAGCCGCGCTGAGTGATCAAGTCGAATCGTCCCCGCCTCCCGAGGGTCGCCGCCGAGCCAGCTTGCGGAGCTTTGTCGAGCAACGCCGAGCCTATTTGCTGAAGGCGACGGAGCCACAGCAGGCCAAAGCAAAAACGACACCTTAAATCAGCGCGCAGGCAGATTACGTCTCAAATCGTTGCAGTTCCGTTCATGTATAGAAGCGAAACGACATGTCTCACGAAGTTGATGGTTTGGAACCGTTCCAGTCAGGCGAAGGCTGTTGGACGCGGTCGGGATCGGGCAGCGATGATTCCGGATCAGTATCAGCACTTGGCGGTCACGGGGTTTACGAGATCAAGTTCCTGGTTACGGAGACGCAAAGCTGTGCCGTCCAGGAATGGGCTCGAATTCATCTGCAGCACGATCCTCACGCTTCAGCAGAGAATGGTTATGGATATTCCGTAAACAGTCTCTATCTGGATACGCCTGGCTTTGATGTGTTTCACCGTGCTGAGACATTTCGCCAACGCAAGTTTCGACTCCGCCGTTACGGCTGCGAAGATGTGATCTGGATGGAATTAAAGAGCAAGTCCACGGGGCGCGTGAACAAGCGACGGACACCCATTGCGGCTGCGCATTTGCAGGGGAAAATAATCTCTGGCGAAGATTCGAATTGGGACGGCAATTGGTTCCGAGCTCATGTCGACGGGCTCGGACTGCGGCCTGTCTGTCAGGTCACATATCAACGCTTTGCCTGTGTCGGAACTTCCATCTTCGGTCCCATTCGATTGACGATGGATTCGCAATTGCGCTGTCAGCCGGCGAACGGCTGGACGGTCCCCAGCGAACCCCTTGCGTCGGACGCGCTACTGCACGATCGGCAGATTTTAGAATTGAAATTCTGCGACACGATTCCAATTTTGTTTCGCGACTTGATCCGTGATTTGCGCCTCAACATTGCGACATTCTCAAAGTATCGTCAAAGTGTCGAAGCGAGTATCGCATTCAACAGGCTGCTAGCCGGGCTAAATTCCGCAGGGGAGTAGGCAATGTGGACGCGGGTATGCACGGTTTTGTTAGCACAAGTAATGTTCATTCTGACGATCGGCCTCGCGGAGGATGCAAAACCCCCGGCCGAGCCCGCGAAAAATCTGCGAATTGGCAGTCTGCCAGTCTCCAGGGTCGTCTACCTGGGAAACAGCATTACCCTGCACGGTCCAGCACCGAAGATTGGCTGGACGCTGAATTGCGGAATGGCAGCGTCCGCGCCGGAGAAGGACTTTGTTCATCTCTTGACCGCGAAGCTGGCCAAGGCGGCAGGCGGTCAGCCCCAGATCAGGGTCAAGAACATCGCCGATTTTGAGCGGCAGTTTGAGACCTACGACCTCGAAGCCGGCTTGAAGGACGAGTTGGCGTTTGCCCCCACGGTCGTCATCGTGGCGATCGGCGAAAACGTGCCAGCCCTGACGAGCGACGACGCAAAAGCCAAATATCAGGCCGCCTTCGCCAGGCTGTTGAGCACCCTCAAGAAACACGGCGATCCGGTCGTATTCGTTCGCAGTTCCTTCTGGGCTGATGCGGCCAAGGACCACGGCATGGAGCAAGCTTCCAGCCAGGCCGGCGTCGTCTATTTAAAGATCGGGGACCTCGGAAAGAATCCCGCGAACATGGCGAGTTCAGAACGCAAGATTGAGCATGCGGGAGTGGCCGCCCATCCAGGCGACAAGGGGATGCAGGCCATCGCGGATGCACTGTGGACCGCGATTGAGAAGCGCGCGGCAGTCCAAAAGTAGACCATCCATCAAAAATGCCCCGTTGGGGGAATGGCACTCTAGAGTTCTGTCACGACTTAATCTTCGGGTTGTGTGCCACTGGCTATGCCAGTGCCAGTAGTCTTTCGGCTGTCAGAAAAGCACTGGCATAGCCAGTGGCACCCGAAATTTTAGCGTTGATGAAGCGCTAGGTTAAGGAATTGGCGGCGGGTCTGGTGGCGCCCAACCGTCGGCAATCAGACAGTCCGTTTGCGAATCAAACCGGCACGCATTCCACCAATCGTAAATTGGTCTCGGCGCCATCTGCGCGATGTAGTCTATCGGTTCGTAGATGGCAGTCGCAGAGATCGGAAGCCATTTCCTTGCGATGAGCCAATGGGTGGGATACAGACTCAGTGGATACGCCACCACCAGGCTGGCCACGAGCCACATCAACCAGTGTCTCGGCTTTCGCTGCTCTTCCATGTCGCGATTCCTGACTCCGCTTGTACAACCCGTTCTCAGTATAAACGAAAACGCCCCGGCAATGAACCGGGGCGTTTTCGTTTATCAATCACAACTTGACATCAC
>CAMAVF010000081.1 GCA_945861445.1 Planctomicrobium piriforme
GCCTTGTACGCATCGCTGTCGGCCAGCGATTCACGGTCGGCGTCAGACCGCAGCAGAGCTTCCAGTTCCTGCACGTGAGTGGCGAACATCAATTGCTTCTTGGCGATGGCCATTGCCGGGCGGTAGCCGGCTTTGGCCTCATCGTCTTCATCATCTTCCGTAACGGGCAATTCGAAGATCTTCTCGCCCTCGAACTCGCGGACCTCGCCCGGGAACCCGTCCAGGTCGGCCAGCTTTTCCAGCAACTGTCGAACGGGTGCTTCTTCTTTCAGTTCTACTCCGATCAAATAACGCTCGCCAATCAGGGCTTCGGCATCTTCCGGCACGTTGCCCACCACGGTGACGACGCCGGTGATCTGATCGATGATATCCTTCTTGATGTGAATCTTGGGGCCGTCTTCCTGTTCGGCCAGATTGTCGACAATCTTCGCCAGGGCACCCTGGCCGAGGAATGTGTCGTACAGCGTTTCCACAGTCGTATAGGCTGCGGCGACGTCCCAGTTGATGGCACCGTAAGTGCTGACCGTCGCGGGGACCCATTTCGGCGGGGTCAAGTTCTTCTCCGGGAACTGGAACGCGTTCAGCACATGCGATGCGGGAGGCTCAATGTAAAGCAGGGCGCGCGTGACGGTATCGAAATCGTCGGTCCCCATGTCCACTGTGCCGCCAAACGCCTTCAGCTTGTCCAATCCCAGTGACGGGAGCAGTCCGAGCACATAGGCGGACTGCGTGCTGTCGGCACCGCCCAGGGCCATCAGCCCCTTCGCGAGGCCAATTGGGTCGGCGTAGAAAGTCATGTGCGGCACCGCTTCGGCATTCTCACCGCGACATTTTTCCCGGATGTACTTGAAGGCCTGCTTGTCGGCGAAGATCCGTTCGTGCTGTCCGTCCCAGCGAGTCAGGATGGCCTTCAAGGCGTCGGTGCGGCTGCTGACGACGAACGTCGTGTCCTTGATGAAGTAACTGATCGTCGTCGGAGCGGGCTTTTTCTTCGACTTGTTTTCATCGTCCTCGTCGCTTTCCTCCTCCGGAAGCGTGTAGACGACGACCTGGGTCCCGTCGATCTCCTCCTCAGAGCGTTTCGCCTTGTCATCGTCGGTCAGCGCCTTATTCATTTTTTCCAGGAGCTTGTCGACCGTTTCACGCTTCTCGCCGAAGTCCATGAAGCCGACGGCGGCCATGGGTTTGCCGAGCACGGCCACGGCGAACTCGCCATGCGGGATTTCCAGGATGTCCTGCAGGGGAATCCCGGATTCCTTCTCGAACTCATCGGTCAGTTTGGCCCACGGGGCTTCGAACTGCTTCAGAAAGGCCGCGAGGTCTTTGTCGCGGATCAGTTGACCCAACTGAGTATCATTCCAGGCCGTTTTCAGTTCGCTGATGTTGCGAATGGACAGGTAGGCGACGACATCGGTTCCCAGCCGGCGTTCGGTGGGGACCGCGTCCGCGGCCCAGGCTTGCACGGCACCGGCGAGGACGGCGATCACGGGGATGAGGACCGCGAATCGGGTCCGCAACAGGGGACGTTGCATGAGAGAGTTTCCTTTCAATATCGAAGCTGGACAAGCTGTGTGCGGTGTCTCGAAGAGTGATTCAACCTGCAGCAGGCAGGGAGTGACATCATCATTGCCGGCATGGCAGATCATAATACTACCGGACCAGGCTCCATGCCGCTTCAGTAAAGTGTAGCGGGGTCGGACTAAAACACCAGATCGCAAGCTCACCGGGGCTGCGTTCGCTGCAACGCGTCATCGTTAACGTGAAGCGCGATCGACTGCGTGTGAATTTCAATAAAAAACCCGGCAGGGACTCTGCCGGGTTCGACTGCAGTGGAAACGATCCAACTTGCTGGCCATCACCGATTGCCAGCAATTGCAAGGTTCCCGTTATTTCTTGGCCGTCAAGCTGCCATTCAGGGCACTCACGTAGTCCAGCGTAATGGCCAGCAATTCGTTGTTATAGGTCTCGCTGGGGAAGATCGGGCCGTCGCTCTTGTCGACTTGATCGTCCGCTTCTTTCTTAGTCTTTTCTTCTTCCTCCAGGCGTTCCAGCTTCAATTCTTCTTCGTTCAACGAGATCGACTTCCGCTTCTTGCGGCTCAGATACTTGTTGATGTTGTCGTTGATGTCGGTGAATTCCTTCGACGCCGCGACGCGGGCCTTGCTGCGGTCTCGCAACAGGCTGACGGTTGCCGGGGCAACCGCGTGGTAATTCTTGTGGTCGGCGGGCGGCACCTTATCGAATGCCATCACGTTGTCCAGGGAGGCTTCACCCAAGTCCATGTGATCGAGCAGTGACGGGAGGACCACATCGGACGGAACGCCCAGCTTCTGGGTCGAATCGCCGTTCACGCGGTAGAACTGATTGATGGTGAGTTTCAACGCTCCGCGGTCGGGAGATTGCCCCAGATCGAACAGGCGTTTGCCGACAGGCATCACGCTTTGCACCGTGCCTTTGCCGTGGGTGGTGGTGTCGCCCACCACGATCCCGCGTTGATAGTCTCGAATGACACCCGCAAAAATCTCGGACGCGGAGGCGGCCAGTCGATTGCAGACGACGACCAGCGGACCGTTGAAATCGATCCGTGTGTCTTCATCGTCCAGGTGCCGCACGTTGCCGCGTTGATCCTTCACCTGCACCACCGCGCCTTCGTCGATGAACAGACCGGAAAGTTCGATTGCTTCGCTGAGTGCTCCGCCACCGTTGAATCGCAGATCGATCAGCAGGGCGTCAACGCCTCCCTTGGCATTGAAATCCTTCAGAACGGCTTTCACATCGCGAGTGGTGCTCTTGAAATCTTCCTGGCCATTTTCCTGGCCCTGGAAATCGCGATAGAAGGAGGGAATATGCACCACGCCTACTCGGCCGCGGGTGCCGGGAATACGCGTCGAGACATCAATGATCTCGCCCTTCACTTCCTGATCCTTCAGTTCCACCTTGTCGCGCGTCAGTTCGTAGATCTTGGGTTCGGTGGCTCCGTCCGGCATGACTCGCAGGAAGACCTTGGTTCCGCGTTTCCCGCGGATCATGTCGACCACGTTGCTCAATTTCATGTCGACCACGTCGGTGATTTCTTCCGCCTTCTGTCCCACCCCGACGATGCGGTCCTTCACCTTCAGGCGACCGTCGCGGCTGGCGGCACCACCCTTGACGATCTGGGCGACCGTGGTGAATCCATCTTCCGACTTGAGCGCGGCACCGATGCCGTCCAGGCTCAAGCGCATGATGTTCTTGAATTCTTCTTCCGACCGAGGTGACATGTAGCTGGAATGCGGATCGAAACTGGAAGTCAGCGACGACAGGAAGATCTCGAGGATATCCTCGGCTTCGGTCTGGTGCATGTTCTTCTTGATCGTGCGATACCGGCTGTGCAGCTTTTTCTTGGCATCTTCTTCCGGCAGCTTTTCCAGGCGGAACAGCAGCAGGTCGTACTTGATTCGCTTGCGCCAGCGTTCGTTGATTTCCGCATCGTCGACGGCCCACTTCAATTCCTTGGCGTCATACACCATGGATTCCTTGACGGTAAAGTCAAAGGTGGAGTCCACCAGCTTCTCGGCTTCGGCAATGCGCTGATCGAGACGATCGAGGTAGCGTTTGAAGGTCGCGTAAGCCCAGTCGATATTGCCCTGCTTGACGCTGTCATCGAGCGTCGTGCGAACCTGTTGAAACTCGTCGATGTCCGACTGCAGGAAGTACAGCTTCTGCGGGTCCAAGTCCTTGATGAAATGGTCGAGCGTTCGTCCGGCGATCACATCGTTAATCGGCGTGCGAACCAGGTGTTCTTTCTCGATCATCTGACAGACCAGCTTGGTGATCTGCGTAAACTCTGGCTTGGGAGTCGCGTATTGCTGGGCCAGGAGGGCCGATCCCGCCAAACACATTGCCACTAGAGTCGCGGTACTCGCCGCACGAGAGGGGGTCTTGAACATCGTGACCTGCGTCGTTCTAGGGTTCGGGGCGATTAATAAAATAGGGCTCGTCAGGTGTATTTTCCCATCGAGCTGATCACGCAACACACCCCTCCCGACCGTATTGACGGACTGGCAGGCGATGCATGTCGCGGCGCGACAACTGGGAGCAGCGGTTCGCTAAGCTGGATGGTATCGCCCCCAAAGAATTAAGACAAGATGTTTAGGCTGGTGTCTTATTCTCCGGCGCTGCACAGCGAGAGACACGACAAATTGACGGTATTACCGAGTCGCCCCTGCTGATTGTCGAACGAAGCCATTGGGACAGAAAATCGCTGTGCGTTAATGATAGACGAGAGACCCGTCGTTGGCCATCCCTTAGCAGCCTGTTGAAAAGGTGTCTGGAACTCTCCGAACGTCGAAAAAACGCTCGATCCCGTGTGGTTGGCAAAGTTCCAGACACCTTTTTCAACAGGCTGTTAGGCCGCGTCCCGTTCGTGAGACAGTTGATTTGATCCCGGTCCGCCGCGGGGGGGGTAACCATAATCCCGCAGCTTGCCAGACAAAGTTCGCAGGCCAATTTGCAGGGTTTGGGCCGTCAACTCACGGTTTCCGGCACAGCGGGCAAAGGTGGCTTCGATCAGTTGTCGCTCCATCTGCGCCAACGTGACACCTGAATTCGTGACCTCAAATGGCAGCGGGGCATTCACCCAGGCGTCGACCATTTCCGGAGTCAACTTGGAACTTTGCTGCACCTGGCAGGCTCGTTCCAGCAGCAACTCCAGTTCGCGCACGTTCCCTGGCCAGGAATGAGTCTGAAGATGTTGTAATGTTTCCAGCATCAAGCGCCGGGGCGCTTCACCCAGCCGCTGAGCCACTTTTTGCAGGAGATGTTCCGTCAGGGGGGCGATGTCCGACCGGATGTCGCGCAGGGCGGGCAGTGTTAACACGGGGCCGGCGAAATGTCGCAGCAGTTCTTCCCGGAAGTCACCGGCTGTGGCCAGTTCCGCCAGATTGCAAGTTGAAATCGCGACGACTCGCGCCGTCAGCGGCGATTCGTGCGATTCACCCAATCGCTGAAACGTCTTGGATTCCAACACCCGAGCCAACACATTTTGCAGGGGCAGTGAAACTTCGTCGATGCCATCCAGCAGGATCACGCCCCCGTCAGCCCGATCGAACCGGCCAGCCGATGCCGTTTCCGTCGCCTTCAGCGCGGCCTGGCCGAATAGTTCACGTTCCAGTGAGACGGCGGTATGCACGCGGCAATTGATCTTGATAAATGGACGATGCGACCGCTCGCTGGCTTCGTGAATCGCCTGTGCCACCAGGTCGCGTCCCGAGCCGGGTTCGCCTTGAATGAGAACCGGCCAGTCGCACAGTGCGGCACTCGCCACCTGAACTCGTAAGCGTTCCATCGCCGAACTGCATCCGACAATCGGCGAGCGTCGCAGGGCCAGGCGTCGCTGCAGGCGGGTCCGCTCTTCGTCGATCCGGTGGATTTCCTGGGCGACCTGCAACCATTGCACCAACTCGGAAGGCGTCGTGCGGGAGTGAATTCTGGCGAGAAAGTCACTCTTTCCATCCAGGCGGCATTCGGGAAAGTCATCGGACAGTTGCAGGAACTTGGTCGATCCATGACCTGCCGGCAGCGGTTTGTCAAAGCCCTCCGCCATGGAGGCTGGATGTTCCCAAAGGGCGACTGGATATCGCTGCTGAGTCAGATGTTCGGCGAATTGCTCATCGCTGGCGACCCAGACGAGTTCCCAGTGTGTCTCAGCAGTACGCAGCAGGTCAGACCACCTGTGCGCAGCGGCGTGAATCAGCAATCGAGGTCGCTGAGTCATATTCGCACCGTCAGTAAACGGCATGTTTCCTCCCAGAAGCTGCGGGAACAGCAACCGTTGTCAATTCAATGAGGGCCTGCAGACTCATCGTCATGAACCAGGGTTCGAAACGACAGTCCGCAGAGAAGAAGGGAAGACGTGGTAGTGGAGAAGACGTGATCGTGTGGTGGGAAAACGGGCAAGTCGGGCGCAACGGGGGTCACTTCCGTCGCAGGACGGATGCGGAACCGCCGGGAAATCATGATCGGAGGGGGGTGATGGTAGATCGGAGACGGGGCGCGATGACATGGCGGCCAAGGTGGCTGACAAGAAACCGAGCAGGACTGGATGTGTGATGAGTCAGACTGAGATGTAGTGGAGACGGTGCGGAAGGGTGTTGCAGATCGGACCAGCGAGGAATCGCCGGTTGAATTGCAAGGAGTGCTGGTGAAATGTCGTTCGAGGAGAAGCGGGTTAATAATCGGAAATGCCAACACGTGTCAAGATGAGCCTGACGACGATGCGCTCTTGGCACAATTTCCAATTCGCGGTACATATCGCCCCATCACCCTTCTGCCTTGAAAACCTTCCTTGCGACCTGACCGGCCGTCGGCGGCTCGCTTTCTCCAACCGACATCGCAGACCGTCATGGATGCCTGGCAACGCACCTTCGACCAGTTGCGCACCGTCTTTCGCGGCTTATCCGTCGCGCAGCGTGTGAGCCTGCTCGTCGTATCGCTGGGTCTGTTGGCGGGCATCGGTTGGGTGGCCTGCGGTCCCACACTCGCCGGGGACGAATTCCTGCTGGGGGGGAAGAATTTCTCTCCCGAAGAATTGTCTCGTACTCAATCCGTTCTGAAGACTGCCGGTTTGAACCAGGCCCGAGTCGTGGGGCAGAAGATCTCTGTTCCGGCGGCTGAGTCCGATCGCTACACCGCTGCCGCCTTGGCACAGCAGACCCTGCCGGCTCAGTTCGCCGCGGAGTTCGACCGGATGCAATCCAAGGTCAATGTCTTTACTTCCACGGAACAGCGGCGGGAGCTATTAGAAGAGGCTCGCAAGACACGGTTGGCTCAGATTCTGCGGGCCATTCCGGAAATTGAAGATGCGGTGGTGGAGTGGGATCGCCCCAAGGCCACCAGCTTGTTCCGCCCGGCCCCTCAATTGGCCGCCCACGTCAGCGTGAAACCGCGAGGTGGTCGTGAGCTGTCACTCGAACTGGTCCAGTCGCTAAAGCAGTTTATCGCGGGAGCCTTGGCGGGTGCCCAGACTGACGATGTCACCGTCGTCGATATGAATACCAGTCGCGTCTTCGGCCGACGTACAGCGCAGGCCGCGGCGAGCGAACGATCCGAGGGACTCGCCAAGCAGCATGCCGCTGAGTACTCCACCCGAATTATGCAGGCGTTGAGATATATCCCCGAAGTTCTGGTGTCCGTGAATGTCGAGCTGCTACCCGAGACTGCGGAATCCGATCCCCGTAAGAAATCCTTCGTCGGAGGGGACCTCGTTCCCGTCGGGCGTCATCGCGATCGGCCGGCGTCACTGGCCCGCTCGAACCATCCCCTGACGACGCGGATCGATCCGGTATCGGCGACGCGCAGCGTGAGGGATGTCGAATTCGAACCTCCCACAACCGTCACATTCCGACAGACCGCAGGGCTATTCCCTGGGGATGAGGCTGAAGGGGTTTCTGAAACGGAGCCTGCCGACTTTCGCAAATCGGTCCAGGTGGCCGTGTCGATTCCGGAAGATTACTACGCGGCGATTGCTCGTTCCCGTGGATTGAATGCGGGGGGATCAGTCTTCCAAGACAGTGCCTATCGGGCGGCCCTGGCCAACATCAAGGCCGAAACGCAACGCGCTGTGCGCGAGACATTGATTCGATTATTGCCGCGCGGCAGTGCCCCTGAATCCCTGTCGGTAACGACCTACACCCCGCTCAGTTCTGAGACGACAGCGATCGAAGTCGCACCCGCTGCGGCGAATGGTCTTCCCTACGATGCTGCCTTAAAACTCTGGCGGACGCACTGGAAAATCGGCACCGGGGCGATGATTTGCGGACTGTGCTGTGTGTGGGTTGCGTTTCGATCGCGTGCCAATGCGTCAATCCCGGTGACAGCCCCCTCACTGACAGAGCCGGCCGTGGCCACTGAGCCGCAAGCTGCTGATGAGGCGGATCTGATTCCCGCAACTGCAGCTCCGCATGCAGAAGTACTCGACAAACTGGACGAATTGAAACGTCATTCGCCGTCACACGCGGCGTCTCGCGACAACCTGTTCGACTTCCTGGACGAATTGTCCGTGATCGGTGCGGCGCGGATGCTGGAAAGCGAGCATCCCCAGACCATTGCCCTGGTCGCCTCGGCATTGAGCCCGACTCAGGCAGCCAACATCTTGCATGCATTGCCCGAACCGCTGTGTTGGGATGTCACCCAGCGACTGACGCGCATTGGTACTGCGGCTCCGGACGTGCTGCGCGAAGTGGCCGCCAGTTTGAAATCCCGGCTGCAACAGCGGCCGCCAGTCGAACCGAGCAACGCGGCCCCAATGGAGAGTCAGCCTTGCTGGCCGTTCAAATTTGACGATCTGGATGCGCTGGATGCACGGTCTCTCGCGACAGTGCTGAAAGCGGTGGACGTGCGAGCATGCGCCATTGCGCTGCTGGATCGTTCCGAGGCCTTTAAACAGGGGCTGTTTAGAAAACTTCCGAAGCAGATCGCGTCACCCATTCGTCAGCATTTGAAACATATTGGCCCGGTCCGTCTGCTGGAGATCACGGCTTCGCAGGACGCGATCGCAGGCGTGGCCTGGGACCTGGCCCAACAGGGAATGATCGTCCTTCCCGAACATCTGGAACACGCCGCATGAATCAGAATACAAGCTCGAAGGGCCAGTTTTCAGACCGCCGTCGCCGCTGGCTCCGGGTTAAACGAGCATGGTTGCCGTTTGAATTGTTTAACCCGGAGCCTGCGGCGACGGTGGTCACCAATCTCCTGTTTGGCAAATCCGCAATCCATTAACACCTCGTGATTTCGATCCATCATGCCCGTCATCGAAACAGGCCGCATTCTGAAGGCAGACAGCCTCGCACAACGAGGCCACTCGATCTCCTATCAATACACCGACATTGAACAGCGTTGCGATGAGCAATTGCAGGCGGCCCAGGCCCAGGCCGAACAGATCATCCTGGCTGCTGAAACGCACGCCGCCGAGTTACAGGCCGAAGCCTGGCAGTTGGGACATACGACCGGCAGCCTGCAGGCCGAGACGGAATTCGACGCACGCGTGGAGGCTGAAGTTCAAGAGCGGCTGCAGGAACGACTGCAATACATCGTGCCCGCTTTGCAGACCGCGACCGCTCAATTGATTCAAGATCGGGAGCAGATTCTCCTCCAATGGGAATCGGCCGCGATTCAGCTCAGTCTGACGTTGGCCGAAAGAATTGTCCGCCGGGAGTTACAACTGCAACCGGGAGCTCCGCGGGCCTTGATTGCCGAAGTCCTGCAGTTGACGGCCGGTGCCTCGTCGATCGTCTTGCGGCTGCATCCGACCGATGTTCAAGACATCAAAGCACATTCCGTCGAGTGGCAGCAACTGCTCTCCACGCCCGCAACTTTAAAAGTCATCTCAGACCCGCAGATCACGCGGGGCGGGTGCCTGGTGGAAACGCCTCAAGGAACAATCGACGGCCGAATCGAAACCCAGTTGGCTCGACTGGCGTCGGAATTGATGGGGACGGAATTGGCGTAACCCGAATCTCTCGCGTTGCTGAGTTTTACGGGGAGTGAACGCGTGATCGTGGAAGAGTCTTTCGCGAAGGATGGGAAGGAGGGCAACAATGAGCAGCAAGCGTCGTCGTTTCGAGCCCTCTCAAGAAGAACTTCTTCGGGCCAAAGAGTGGGTTGCGTCAATGGGAGGAAGTTCCTGGAGATTTTTCGATCCGATTGCGGACCAGTACATTCACTTGTTTAGACTGCCCACAGACCGCTTCGTGAGAGTCATCGATGTACTTCCTGATATTCCATTCCACTTCGGGTTGGGAATGATTGATCGCCGCCTGACTGATGCGCAGTTGGAAGGGATCGAACAATGCACAACATTGTCGCACCTCGAACTATCAGAATCATCGATCACGGATGTCGGAATTTCACACATCGCAAAGCTTCCAAGACTGCAATGGTTGTCTCTCTGGTACACGCGAATTTCGAACTCCGGCATAAGTGCCCTTAGCCGCGTAACGACTCTTTCAAGTCTCCTTTTGGGATTTGAGAACATTAGTTGCAATGGGCTTCGATTGCTGCCGTTATTTGACGCTCTTTCGGAATTGGATATTCGGACTCACCCTGTTTCGGGAGATGTGATACAGGGGTTATCCAGGTGCCCTAAGCTTTCACGGCTTACGATTAGCACTCACGGGTTGTCGCAAGCTGGGGCGGAGAGATTGAAGAAACTCAAGAATCTGAGATGGTTACAATTCCTAGGCCCAGAATTATCCGAGAGGCAAATTCAGGGACTCAGCCAGCTCAATATCGCGGAGATCCATTTCGACGCGTATCGGATGTCAGATAACGGGATGAAACGGTTGGCAAGGCTGAACAATCTGAAGTCGATCGACGTCAATCTGGGCGATATAACCGATGAAGGTATAAAGCATATCAGTCGTTTGGATGGAATGGAGTCGTTATCGCTTGGGGAGACAAGGGTAACGGACTTCGGATTACAGATGATTGCGGCAATGCAGAGCCTTTCCAAACTTGTGCTGTGCAGCACCGCGGTCACCGACAGAGGACTTGCGTCTGTCGGCAAACTCCAGCGTTTAGCGTCGTTAGACCTAGCAGAGACGGGTATAACAGATCTAGGTCTGCAGGAACTCGCAGGTTTGCACGGTCTGTTAGAACTTTTTTTGGAGAAGTCTGAAGTGACGGCATCAGGCGTGAGTGCGTTACAAGAAGCACTGCCAAATTGCCATATCAGATGGTCGGAGTCGGTGAATTCTTAATTGCTCGTTGTCGACAATGTTAGAAAAACGTCCCGACTCAGAGAGTCAGGCTACAGAAGACCCAATTCATGCTGGAACTCGCTGAACAAGTTCGCTCGATCGTGCCGCTGGGGATTTCCGGGCGGATCACCCGGCTGGTCGGGACGATGGCGGCGGTGGCGGGATTTCCTGTTCCTCTGGGATCGATCTGTCGTATCTGCCGCGAACACGCGGCGCCGCTGATCGGAGAAGTCATCAGCTTCGAAGGGACCGAAACATTGATCGCCGCTTATGGCGACTGGTCGGGCGTGTGCCGCGGAAACCGTGTGGAATTGCTGGCTTCCGAGCAGCGTGTGCGAGTCGGCAACGGGTTGCTGGGCCGAGTCATCGACGGTCGCGGCCGATTCCTGGATGATCTGCCGGCACCCCTCCTGCCACATCGAGTCCGCTTGCATCGTGATCCGACTTCGCCCCTGAAACGTCCGCGCATCAATCAACCCCTGGCGACCGGTGTGCGGGTGCTGGATACCCTGTTGACTTGCGGCCAAGGACAGCGACTGGGCATTTTTGCAGGCAGCGGCGTGGGTAAGAGCACGCTGCTTGGACAGGTGGCTCGATCCAGTACGGCTGACGTCAATGTCGTCGTGCTGGTGGGTGAGCGCGGTCGCGAGGTGCGCGAATTCATTGAAAAAGATCTGGGTGCGGAAGGTCTCGCGAAAAGCGTCGTCGTCGTGGCGACCAGCGACGAAGTGGCCATTCTGCGACTGCGAGCCGCCTTCCTGGGAACGGCCATCGCCGAGCATTTCCGCGACGCGGGTCAGAATGTCTTGCTGATTATGGACAGCGTGACGCGGTGCGCACTGGCACAGCGCGAAATCGGCCTGGCTGCCGGGGAACCCCCGGCGACGCGTGGCTATCCCCCCAGCGTGTTTTCACTGTTACCAAGGTTGCTCGAACGGAGTGGCCGGACGGGATCAGGCAGCATTACCGCGTTCTATTCGGTCCTGGTCGAAGGGGATGATCCGCATGAGCCGATCACCGATGCCGTTCGCGGAATTCTCGACGGACACGTTGTCCTGTCGAGAAAACTGGCCGAGCGCGGGCATTGGCCGGCGGTGGATGTTCTGGCCAGTCTGAGTCGGCTGTTGCCCGATTTGACATCCCCGCAACATCAGGCTGCTGCTCAACGGTTGCGGGAAGTCTTGTCCGCGTTTCACCAGGCGGAAGACTTGGTCAACCTGGGAGCGTATGTGCCGGGCAGTAATACACTGGTGGACGTCTTTCTGCGGTGCCGTCCCATGATTGAAGATTTCTTGACGCAACAAAGTTCGACCCAAGTCGGCTGGGTGGAATCACAGCAGGCTTTAGAGAATCTGGTTGCTCGGATGGCATAAGTCCCATTGGTCCCATTGCTTCTTGATGGGACGGATGGGACTTATAGGACTTATGGGATCATGGCCGGTTCCCGCAGGTCACAGTGTGATACACTGGGTGGAAAGACGCCGTGGGTTGTCATCCCTCCGCGCAACCTAGACTGCACGCAGCACAAGAAATCGATCGCATGTTCCAAGATGCTCTGACCCAGTTGACGATCCCCATTGCCCGACGTTCGCTGGTGCGGTTTCATCCCAAACGCATTCCGCATGCATTTACCGACGTGCTGATTATCGGCGGCGGCATCGCCGGCCTCCGCGCAGGGTTGGAGGTCGAATCCAAGGTCGAAGTCACCATCATTACCAAGGATGTCCTGCAACTGTCGAACAGTGCGTGGGCTCAGGGAGGCATTGCTGGCGTTCTGGATCCCCTGGACGACATCGCCAATCACTTCGCCGACACGATGGCGGCCGGCAAAGGTTTGTGTGATCCAGCCGTCGTCGAAATGGTCGTCGGGGATGCTCCGGAACAGATTCGGCAACTGATCGAATTCGGCACTCACTTTGATGAAGAAAACGGCCAGATTGCCCTGACGAAGGAAGGCGGTCACAGCCACCGCCGCATCGTGCATGCCTTGGGAGACGCCACCGGCAAGGAAGTCATGCGGGCGCTGATTGAACGCATTCAGAAGTCGCCGACAGCACAGATCTGGGAGCAAACCTTTACGATCGACCTGCTGGTCCATGAAGGAGTCTGCCGAGGAGCCCTGGTATGGAACCCCCGGCATGGGCGGACGTTTGTCTGGGCGAAACAAACCATTCTCGCCACCGGTGGAGCCGGCCAGGTTTTCCGCGAAACGACGAATCCCAAGATTGCCACCGGCGACGGGCATGCTATTGCCTTCCGCGCGGGGGCTGTCTTGCGCGATATGGAATTCATGCAGTTTCACCCGACGGTCCTCTACATTGCCGGTAGCTCGCGACATCTGATTTCCGAAGCCGTGCGTGGTGAAGGGGGATTTCTGCGCGATGTCCACGGGTATCGATTTATGGGGGACTACGACCCGGCGAAGGAACTTGCGCCACGCGATATCGTCAGCCGGGCGATCACATCCCAGATGGCAAAGACGAAGCATCCCTGTGTCTATCTCGATCTGTCCCATCTACCTTCCACGATGATTCGCGAGCGGTTTCCCCACATCGGAGCGGTGTGTGCCGAATTTGGTCTCGATATCACCCGGGACCGCATTCCCGTCCGCCCCGGAGCGCACTACATGGTGGGTGGCGTGGAAGTCGACATGCAGGGCCGGACTTCGCTGCCCGGCTTATGGGCCGCTGGCGAAGTGACGTCCAGCGGCCTGCACGGTGCGAACCGACTGGCGTCGAACAGTCTGCTCGAGGGGCTGGTGTATGGGCAGCATTGTGGCAGCGGTGCGTTGGAGCAGGCCATACAGACATCCGATGATTTTCGGGCTCCGTCGGTGATCAGCGATTGCGTGCTCACAGGACGGTCAGGAGCCGATCTCAATCTGGTCGACGTCAGTAACTCGCTGGCCAGCGAAATGGGACGCAACGTCGGGATCGAACGCGATCTGGAGGGTCTCGACGAAGCCGCCCGCAATCTGGAGTTCTGGGATCGATATGTGTCCCCGTGCGAGTTTACGCAACCGTCCGGCTGGGAACTGCAGAACCTGCTGCTGGTATCACGGCTGATGGTGGCGGGAGCCCTCAATCGCAGCGAAAGCCGAGGCGTCCACTTCCGACGCGACTTCCCGTCGACCGATCCGGCGCAGGCGAAACATATCACCTTCCGAGCGACAGTTGGCAAGTAAAAGCAATCGCGGATCGGAAGTCCGTAGGACGTGGGTGACCGCGACTTTTAACGCCCCGCCCGTTCCAGCTCACCGGCGGGCTCCAATTCCAAATCGTCCGTGAGTTGCTTGTTGAGTTCCCCCGACGGTTGCTCGGGAGTGTGCTGATGATATGTGTGGCACAGCACGCAACTGGACTGCATCTCGTGGGCCAGAGACCGCTGCACGGGCTGCAGAGTGACCTGCCGCCGAGGGGCCGCATTGGCCGAAATATGACATTCCCGGCAATCGGCATAGCTGGGCATCAGCACGTCGGCCGTATCGCGGCTGGTGGCGACCTTGTGATGGCATTCAGCACAATTCAGCATGCGGTGCGCCGCATGGTCAAACCGGCTGTGCGGCAGCCAACGGTTGGGAATATTGGGTGGCGTGATGGTCCATGTTCCGTCGGCAGCAGTTTCGGAGACCGTATGACAATACTTACAGCCACCACCGCTTTTCACGACGCGTGTCTGGTCCTGGGCGGTTCTTTCAGCCTGGGTCACAAGTTCCTCGAGTCGCCGCGCCTGATCGACGCTCAACGGACTGCGGTCCGGTTGACCGGGAAGTGGTCGGGGCGGCGGTAATTCGACGAGTGGCTGCTTTTGATTGAGGACCGTCAACGTGTATTTCTGCGTCAAGAATCCACGGACAATATCGGGCCGGGCATGCGGCACGACGACGCCCGGATAGTTCTGGTTGTCGAACAGCAACGGGTGGCATTGGGCACAGTGCTGCTGATATTGAATCGGCAGCATATACCGTCCCGCTACATCGGGGACATGGCACGCCTGACAGTTGTCAGACAGTACGACAGTGTTCCCCTGCGAGTCCTTGACCCCCTTGGCCACAAGGTGCTTGGAGTGGTTGAACTTGATGTCTCCTCGGTCGCGCCATTTCGACTTTGCCGGCGCTCCAGGCTGTTGCGCAGGACTGGCGGGGCGTTCGGTAAGCACATCCAGAAACCGTGCCTGGTACGGTCCCTCAGTGGGCGCCTTTTTCAGCAGTGCGTCGAATTCAGCCCGCGTTATCAAGTTCGAAGGCAGCGTGTCATCAGTCAGACGCTGATTCAATCGGAATCCTGGGTGCCCATTGCTGAAGCCGTAGATCTGGCCATAGAACTTGTCTGACGGTCCCGCAGTCGTTTTCAGATCGCCATGGCAGCGAATGCAATGCTGGTCCGTCACGCTGGCCAGTTGCAGTTTGCCTTGATGCTCACGATGGCATTCGGCACACGACAGCGACGCGTGGGCGGGAATCTGTCGGTGATTGTGTTCAGCGGCGGCATGACACTTCACGCAGGCCGCATTGCTGATGGAAGAACTGTCTGCCGAGGCCACCTGCGTGCCCACTGAGAACAGGCGGCGAACCGGTTGCCAGGTCGTGTGACATTGTCGGCAATCGTTGGCGATAAACGCATGTGCTTCCGAAAGAGGTCCAGCCTCGAAGGCCCGGTGATCGCCGGTCACCGCCGCCCACAGCAGCCACCCGCCGCAGACCACGGCGAGGACCACTCCCGTCATCCAGGCTCGCCGACGAAAACGATGCGGCTGCTGGTGGAATTCCAGTTCCGCACGTTGGGCCAGCTCGCGAATGTCTCGGGTCACGGGATCAACTCACTTCAATTTCCAAACGGAACCACGCGTAACGCGACCACCGCGTGGACGACCAGGACCAGGTACAAGGCGACGGTCGCTGGAATGTGGACCAGCAACCAGCCGTGCAGCCAGAAATGATAGCGTTGAATCATGGCGAACTGGCGGCGTTGTTCGCATAAGTCGAGCAATTGATCGAAAATCGGGATGAATTGCGGGTGCTGATTGTCCGATCGAATCTGGCAGACCATGATGGAGCGGCGAATGCCTTCCCGCCAGGCTTGCGTGGCGGGCTGCAGGGGCAGTTGCGGCCGGATCAGTTCGAGATAGAAGAGTTTCAGCTCTTTCACTTGTGCTGGGGTCGGGGGCGCCAGGTTCGCGGCAGCGACCAAATCGGGCTGCGGCGTTGCCAGTGGCTGCTTAACGGTCTTGATTGGCCCGAGCGGATTTGCTTGGGGCGCAGGTGCCGGATCCACAGACGTTGCAGCAGCGCCAGCCTGTTGAGCTGCCGCTTCCTTCTTGGCCTTCATTGCCGCCAGCATGGCTTTCGCATCAGGCTTGCCCGCAGGAGCCGGGGCCGAGGGTGGCTCGCTGGGTGGAGCAGGCTCGGCGACCGGACTGGTGGATTCCGCTGTCGAAGTCATCGGTTCCGTGCCAGCCGCAGCGGCTTCTCGCTTCGCCTTGGCGGCGGCCAGCATGGCCTTGGGATCGGGCTTCGTGGCCACTGCGGCCACCGGAACATCCACGGGACTGGCTACCGGCTCCGCAGGGGCATCGGTTACCTCGGCAGCAGCCTTTTTAGCCCGAGCCGCCGCGAGAATGGCTTGCGGATCGGGTTTGGCCGGGCTGGTTGTGTCAGCGCTTACCGGAGGAATCGGTGTCGGTGCTACGCTAGAGTCGGGATTCGCTGCTGCTGCCGCCAGGGCTTGTTTCGCTTTCGCCGCTGCCAGCATTGCCCGGGGATCGGGCTTGGCCTGAACAGCAGGCGCTGCTGCGGGAGCGGAGCCGCTTTCCACGGCAGCAACTTCAGGTGCGGCGGCTGCCGTCGCTGGCGGTACGGCTCCGGCCGATTTGGCTTTGGCCGCGGCCAGTAGTGCCTTGGGATCGGGTTTGGGGGCCGGGGCTTCCGCTGCGGACGCTACCGCCGGCGTTACAGCCGGTGGCGTGGCCGTTGGTTGTTCAGGCGATTTGATTTGGGCGACCGACTTCATTGCCGGGGGAGCCCCATGCGCGACGGCCGGTTGGGAAACTGCGGCCGCCGCGACGGTCATGGGGGTCGGGATTTCGACGTAGATTCGTTTCAGAAACTTTTGGAAATGGACCGCGTCGGTCTCGGTGTTTGGATACAGGCTGCGATTTTTGCCGAAGTTATCCTTGAAGTGTGGCCGCAAGTGGGGCTCGAACTGCCGGACCTCACCAGGAGTCAATGTGACTTCCAGTGGTCCGCAAACCTCGGACAGTAGACGGTCTGATTCCGCGGTGAAGCGAATGCACAGATGGGGGATCTGTTCGATGAACGTCTCACGCGGCAGATTCTCGAACATCATCCGGGGCAGCAGTTGCTGCAGCAGCAGTCCCCAGAATCCGCTCAGAATGACGGCGAAAAACAAGACCCAGAGCAGGATTTCCACTCGTCCGCCCAGGCCAAACCCTGCATGAAAGAGGGCGAAGGGGACGGTCAGCGTGCCGATCCACAGATGGCCCTTCATCCAGAACTGGGCACTTCCCACGCGTGCCGCGGGAAATCGGCGGCGGGCGGCCAGCAGCCCGGCAAACACCATCATGGCGGCGGCGATCGAGCCGAAGATCAATCCCAGTACGCTACCCCCCGACGGACCATTGGCGGACCAACTGGCGTAGCAAACATAGACCCCGCCCGCGACGACGCACACCACTGCCGACAGCGTGGCCCAGGCTCGTTGGGTCCGGTCTAGAATCAACACACGTGGCTCCCGTGCGTATCGCGGAGAGACTGAAACGGGAAAACTGAACAGACTCTAACCCAGTCAGGGGGCGATTTTCAAGAACCGCGGGGCCTGCTACCGGATCACGTTCGCATTAGACATTGGGAAATTCCTCATTGACCAATCTCTCGTACTTGGCATAAAGTCACTGTCGTACCAATGCTGACGCAGGGATGCCATGCTGGAATTGCCGACACTACAGGAGCCGCAGTACGTCTGTCCGGGCGAGGACTACAGCATCTCGCGCGCCGTGCATTTGTCGCGGTTGGCGGCCTTTTATCCCAAGTGCCGCGAGTGTGCTCATCGTCACGATACCTCGCAGTTGACACCCCAGACGATTGAGAAGATCGATGCGTCGGTGCAGCGGGCCGAGCGGGCGACATTGTTTACCGAACAGGGTGTGCGCGGCATCTATCTGAATGAATTGACCGCATCCCGAGCCGGCGAAATTGCCGGAGCGTTTGCCAGTCTGCTGTGGGAGTCGACTCCGTTGACGTTGAAGGCAGCGGAGACTCCCCCCGCGAATCGGATACAGAAGCGGTGGGGGCCGCAGGTGGTGATTGGCCATGACGATCGCCCCTCGTCACCCGATCTGGTGACGGGCGTTGCCAAGACGTTGCGGCGGATGGGTTGTCAAGTCATTGATGTGGGGTTGATCAGTCGCCCGTGCTTCTGGTTTGCCGTGGAGCATCTGCAGGCGTCGGCGGGAATTCACGTGACGGGATCGGGGTGCAATCCAGCCTGGACGGGCCTCGATTTTGTCGGATCGGGCGCCCTGCCTGTCGAACGCGAGCACTTGCTGGAGTCGATTTCAGAACGCTATGCAGCGGGTTATCAGCGGCCCCTCAGGCAATCGGCCGGCCAGCGGACATTCCACGCGCTGGCGGTCTATGAAGCGGGCCTCTGGAAGCATTTTCACGCGTTGCGACCGTTGAAGGTGTGCGTCGGGTGCCCGAATCGGCCGGTGCGGGATTTACTCGGCCGCCTGTTTCAAAGGCTGGCCTGCAAACTGATCCCGGTGCTGACCCCGGTGCGTTCCCGATCGCTGCTGGATCCAGCCGATTCGGACAATGTGCGGATGTCTCAGACGGTCGTGCAGCAGGGAGCTCACTTGGGCCTGTTGATCGATGATGATGGTCAAACCTGTGTGGCCTGGGACGAACGAGGAGAACTGGTGCCTGCCCGCCAGTTGACCTTACTGCTCGCCGAGACCGTATTAGCCGAAGCCCGGCATTCTCACATTGTGGTCGAGGCAGCCGCATTCAAGGATTTGCTGCGTCCCCTCGACCGCCGCGACGGATTCTGTGCGACCGCCGAGCCGACCCTGTGGGGGATGGCTCAGGCCATGCGGGAGACGAATGCCGTGTTCGGCGGCGGCGACAGCGGCCGCTACTGGTTCCGGGAAACATTTCCGACGTGTGATGCCGTCCTGACGCTCTCTAAGCTACTACAGGCGCTCAGTCGTTCGGACGCGGAGTTTACTGTCGTGCTGGCCGGCCTGTGAAACCGATCGCAACGCAAAACTTCAGGTCCTGTGAGTCCCTTACATCCCTTAACTCAAAGGGACCTAAAGGAGTCACAGGACCTCAGCCTGATCTTCGGAAGTTGGAATGTCCCAAGACATTGGGACGTCCCTACCCCGATCCCCTCGATTCATCACGGAATATCAAAGTCCGCTTTGTTTGCCCCCGCCTTGACCGTAAAACTGAGCGACGTTGCTGCTGTCCCATAGATCTCGGGGACAAAGACTTTAGGCTTGCCAGCGGCGGCCGCAGCAGCTTTACGAGCCGCCGGGTCAGGTCCGACCGGGCCGGGTTCTTCTTCGCGGCTAATCACCATCACCTTGTTGGGGCCAATGACCGCCTTCAAGGTGTATGTTCCATCGGCCCCAATCTTGCCCTCGACAGCCGCTCCCGCTGGTGGTTGAAATGACACGGTCCCCATGGTCAATGCCGCACCTTTATGACTCAACTTGCCCGCAACATCTGCATATTCTCGCTTCAGCTCAGTCGGACCTCCGCAGCCCGCGAGCAGGCACAGAATCAGACCAAGAACGCCGCCGAATTTGCCCGTTGGATTCAACACCTTGAAATCTCCCTCGTCATCTGGAACCGGGGTGAAATGCGAGAATGGCTGCTCGACACGCAGCAGTTCGTCAAAAACCCGTGACTCCCAGCAAGAGAGCCACGGGTTGTGAAAAATGTCGTCTACTGCCCAACCCACGACGGCTGCTACTTTAGAACTCGCCCACCTTATTTCCGTCGGCGATGTCCGCCAGATTGTAGAGAGTTTGGAGGGAGATGCTATCTCTGATGAAGCGTACAGCACCATCTCCCAGCAAACAATGTACCCCACCCACATGCGAACTCTTCAAGGACTGGTTGAAGCTGGTGCTGGCGCCGCCATACAACCAAGCGGCATTCGGGGCATACGTCACAGTCTTCATGGCGCCCAACTGGATGCCGTAGATGCCGTCATTGCCATAGTCATAGAATCCGTACCACGCGGGCGATGTATTGAACCAGCCATATGTCTGGTCGGGTCCTGCCAGGTTGTTTTTACCTTTGGGCTGCCCCTTCGCAAGTCCGCTGTACTCGCCCAGCGCCATCGTATTCGACGTCCCGTCGCTCACGTCGCGGATGGCGGACTTACCATTCCGTTGGAACAACCCGGTCGTGGAACGAGCGGTAGTATTGGGGGCCTGCGTGGAACCCATGATGGGCACGTAGTGTGTTACGGCCTGACCGTATAAGAACGGATAGGAGGGCGGAGTAGCGCTCCAATTATAGCCATTGAACGTGGCCGTAGTGGATGAGGGGCAAATCAAAGCCGGCAGAACGGTCAGCGTTGCGGCGACGTGTGCGGACGGGGTTCCCGAACCCGTATTCCAACCGGAAATCGTCCAGTTCAATTGGTTGTAAATCGCAGCCTGATCGAAGTAGGGAAGGATGTCTGCAAACATGTTGTGGCCCGTGTTGAGATTGGCAGCAACGCTCGTTCCGCCCGGCGGGAACACGGTAAACGTGTCGTGGTAGTTGTGCAGGGCGAGCCCCATCTGCTTCATGTTGTTCTTGCACTGCGACCGCCGGGCCGCCTCGCGAGCTTGCTGCACAGCCGGCAGCAACAGTGCGATCAGTACGGCGATGATGGCGATCACCACCAGAAGTTCAATCAGCGTGAATCCGCGAACCAGCTTGCGAAACATGAAATGTCTCCAAAAATAGCGACGTTCATAACCTGCCGTGTCCCGGAATTGGAACATTGATCCGGCAGTAAGAGATCAGATATACTTCGCGCGGCAAGGAATGAGGTCTTGGCGAGGCGTTGGTTTTTTGGGATGATGGGTGTTGGTGTCTGATGGGGAATGGGCAGGATGAGTGAGGGGTCAAGGATGACTCGACTGACGTTTTCTGAGGAAGATCGGCTGCGGTTG
>CAMAVF010000082.1 GCA_945861445.1 Planctomicrobium piriforme
TTCTTCCCGCCATCAACAGCGACCGCAACGAAGAATCCGCGGGCTGACGCCGCCCGGCTCGCCTGTGCAGTTTGTGTTTGTGACATAACTTGCACTGATTATCGCGAATACGGGATTGGAGGCAATGATGTAAACGTGACTTCATCAATTCGAACTTCGGCAACCGGAGATCTGCTAAGTCATGGTGACGAAGGCACGCAAAGACGTTAGTTTATAGGTTGATGGAAGACTTTCGCGTTCGCTGTCCTTGATTCGGTGAGATAATGAGTCGACTTTCTCGAATGGCACTTGGTGTGTTGTTGTGTGCGGTCTCCGCAGTCCTGGCTTGGGGCAGGGGCGATCTCCCTGCAGCTCGACTGATTGCAGATGAACCAGCGGTGTCACGGCCGCGGCCGCACGCCCGGCCGATTGGCTTGGCCTATTTGCACGCGGAGCAGCGGCTGCTGGTGGCGAATCGGGATGCGGGAACGATCACCACCATCAATCCGGACTCCCGGCAGGTGGTCAGTACCTGGCAGATTCCGGAGGCTCAGCAACTGTCGGATTTTATGGTGTCGGAGAATGGGCAGTTTCTGCTGACGTGCAGTACGACGCAAAACCGCGTGTGGCTGATCAAGAGACTCAACGACCACGAGTTCACGGTGCTGGAATCTCTCACCGTACCGGCGGGTCCGGTGGGTTTGAGCTGGATACCGGATGGAAAGACGCTCAACGCCGAGGTCGCGATCGCCTGCCAATGGGCGCGGGCGGTGCTGCTGGTGAAATTTGCTCCCGAAGCGGCGGCCGGTTCACGATTGGCGATCCGACAAACGGTGTCATTGCCCCATGCGCCACGGCGGATGCTTCCCATTCAGGCAGGGGCACGATTACTGGTAGCAGACGCATTTGGTGGTTCGGTGAGCGTCATCAAGACTGAGAACGGAACTTTAGAGCGAACGAAGCAGCTTCCCGGGCATAATCTTCACGGTCTGGCGATGATGCCCGACAACAAGCGTGTGATTGTCGCACATCAGATTCTGAACCCCGTGGCGGAGACTTCTCATGACGGCGTGTTTTGGGGCATCGTCATGACGAACAACCTGCGATTAATTCCCCTGGAAAACTTTTTGAGGGAAGATCGAGAGTCATTAGAAAATGCCGATATTCATTTTCTCGGCGAGCCCAAGCATGGAGCGGGTGATCCGACGTCGGTGACCATGGGGCGATTCGAAACCATGTTGACGACGCTGGGAGGTGTGGATGAACTGGCTGTCGGCGTGCATCTGGATCATAGTTTTGACCGCGTTAAGGTTGGCCGGCGACCCGTGGCGGTGGTAACCGATACGACCGGGAAGCTGGCTTACGTGGCGAATCAGTTCAGCGATTCGGTCTCGGTAATTCAGATTAGCTCTCGAAAAGTACTGCAGGAGATCCCGCTACTAGAACCGCAGCCGGGCCGGGAATTGACGTTGGCGGAGCGCGGTGAGGAACTGTTTTATGATGCAAACCTGTCGCTCGATGGATGGTATAGCTGCCATAGCTGTCATAGTTCGGGACACACTGTTGGATTGTTGAATGACAATCTGGGAGACGGAAACTACGGAGCTCCCAAGCGGATTCCTTCATTATTGGGAGTCGATGACACGGCGCCTTTCTTGTGGAGCGGGCGGCGCGACGATTTGATGGAGCAAACACGCAAGTCGATCACGACCACAATGCACGGTGCGGATCCGGACATGAGTCAGTTGAAAGCGCTGGTGGCGTATATGCGGGCTCTGCCGCTGCCGCCTCGAATTGTGGCCGCAGATGCGGCCCAGGTGGCGCGAGGTGCGAAAGTGTTTGAATCGCGAAAGTGTGCAGCGTGCCACGCGCCTCCGACGTATACCTCGGCCGACGTTTATGACGTCGGACTGCAGGACCAGCTCGGCCGGGCGAAATTCAATCCCCCGTCATTGCGCGGTGTTCGGCACCGCGGTCCGTACTTTCACGATTTGCGGGCCGTGAGTTTGCGGGAAGTGTTTATCAAGCATAAACACCCTCAGGCTGTTGAATGGCCGACGAATGAACTGGATGATCTGATTGCGTTCCTGGAGAGTTTATAAGAGTAGGATAGGCACTTTTGCCCGTCCGTATTGGAATTCCTCATCAGGAACGTCCTTAATAAATAGTCGGGGTGATTCGCCGTTTTCCTGCGACGATCGCAGACTAATTGGCTGAAAATGCTCGGAGACGGGCAAGAGTGCCCATCCTACGGGTCAATGCGTTCAGAACCCAGTGGCGAGATCGCGTCATTCTGGTTTCCGGTTGCCGGGCGAGTTCGAGTTAAATTTCACATCCCCTCCGCGGTTAGACAACGAATTACACCCAATTGTGACGCGGAATGTGACATGACAGACGTCCTCGATCGAATCTCGTGCAGCCAGCGCCCCCCGACTGCCGCGGCAGGTTATCACACGTGGTCTGATTTGCTGTTCATTCACTGGCGCGTGCCGGTCAGTGTGTTGCGTCCATTGCTGCCCGCTGAGCTGACGATCGATACTTATGATGGGAGTGCCTGGTTGGGGTTGGTGCCCTTTCGCATGTTTGGAGTGCGGCCGTGGTGGTCGTGTCCGGTCTGGGGGATCTCGGACTTTCCTGAAACCAATGTACGCACGTACGTTCATTTTCACGGTCGCGATCCCGGCGTCTGGTTTTTCAGTCTGGATGCCGCCAAGCTGCTGGCCGTCACTTTGGCGCGTTGGGGATGGGGACTTAACTATCATTGGTCGCGGATGAGTGTCCAGCGTGATGGGTCGCGGATTGCCTATCGCAGCCGCAGAGTATTGAGCGGCGTGACGTGTGATGTAGATGTGGAGATCGGCGGAGGATTGGCGAGCGGTCTAGCACACGGCGATACGATGATCGCGCCACCCGGCACGCTGGAACATTTTCTGGTCGAGAGGTATCTGCTGTATGCGCAGCGTTATGGCAAGCTCTATCAGGGACAGGTGCATCATCGTCCCTATCCGCTGCGTTCTGCCCGGCTCTTGGGTCTCAAACAGGGGCTCCTGGCGGCAAATCAACTTTCCGTGACTGACGACCCGTGCCATGTGATCTACAGCCCGGGCGTGTCAGTGGAAGTCTTTAATCTCTCGCGCATCGGTGACCTTGCTCAAGTGCCCATCGCTTTGACTGCAGACGCCAAAGTGTGAGTGCTTATGAATGCGTTAGAGTGGTCTTCATCTAGAGGCCGGCGCATCAATAACTGACGTGGCCGACGCTGCTAGCGTCGGCGCGGATGCTGGCAGCATCCGCCACGTACCGACAGTTATTGATACCGGTCCTGAATGCCGTAGATGGCGGATGAGTAATATTGAGAAATCTTATACTGCCAGCATCTTTTGGGCTTCACAAACTGCGGGGGCGTGTTAAGTTGACGTTCATATGACATTCAATATGTTCAATCACGTGACTCAACTTGATTGTTAAAAGCCCGTTCCAGTCGGACTCGCCGCAAGTATTTTAGATTGATCGGATTGAATTCGTTAATCCTGAGGTCTAGTTGCTTGAATTGACGGACGGTGAGTTCTAAGATTTCCATTTGCTAAGAAACTTCAATAAACCGTCTGCGGCAGCTCGGAAGCGTTTTTTAGGGACGTGATTCTGAACTGCTCGCGACTGGTGTTGTTAGGAATTTTCAACAAACAAATATGGAGGCTGTGGCACTTAATCTTCTGAGACGCTTGGGTTGCGTCGCAGGCCACTGTTTCTGGTGTCTCAAGTGAAGTCAGGTGATCGATGGCAGCGGATTTCGGAAATTTGTCTATTGCGCAATTGCAGGCGATGATTAACAGTCAAAAGAGCAAGTTAAGCTCGCTGCATGTGAGGCGAGACCAGTTGGCCAAGCAGTTGGCAGCCGTGGAGAGTGAGATTGCTGCTGCGGAAGGTAAATCGACCGGTGCGACTCGTGGCCGGCCGGTGGGCTTCACGCGGACTGCAGCCGTGGCCAAGCGCCGCGGGCCCAGTGTGCAACGTGCTCAGAACGACAAATCGCTGAAGACGTATGTGGAGGAAGTGCTGGCTGCCAGCAAGAAGGGTTTGACGATCGGTGAGATTCAGGCAGCCGTTCTGAAGAATGGCTACACCACCAACAGTGCAAACTTCAAAAACACGCTGTACCAGTGCCTTTACCACAACGAGAAGGCATTCACTCTCGACAAGACGACAAAGTCCTACAAGCTGGGATCGAAGTAATTCTGGCAGTTGTTCGCCCCGGGTGAACAGCAAGGGATTTACAGAACTCACCGGCGCGTCGCAAATCTCTCGTTTCATCCTGGGATCGCGGCGGATCAGGGGAGTTGTGTCTCATTAGCGGACGCAAGGCCGGTTCGGGATCAGTCCCGGACCGGCTTTTTTCATTTAATGAGGAGTGGTCATTGAGAGGAGGAGGTTGGGGGGGTACGAGCGTCGCCCGAGTCGCGATGCAACAGCGGTACGCTCCGACAGAAAGCTTCAAAGAATTAGGTATTCGAAGCGTTGGCGACACTCCCTACCCCCCCGGCCCCCCCTTTGTATAAAGGGGGGGAGACACGCTTCGCTTCGCTCAGCTTGGAAAACACTCCACCCTTAAGCGGCTGCACCCCCGCGGTGGGGCTGAACCTTGGCGGGCTTGGTCGCCTCTCATGAGATGTCTATACTGGTGCAACGTGGTTCGACCCTGATTCGCTCTTGAATAGACTGGAAGTCGGCGATGGAACCGGATGCTCTACAACTCGTTCAGGAACTGATGGCCATCCCCGGCAAGAGTTGCCTAGAGCGGGAAGTGGTCGAATTTCTTCGTCAGCGTTTGCTGCAGGCCGGGTTGCCTGAGTCGTCGATGATGATTGATGATTCACAGACGCGTAGTCCGTACGGCGGCAATACGGGTAGCTTGATTGTGAAATTGGCCGGTCGCAAAAAGGGCCCGCGGCGGCTGTTGATGGCTCACCTGGACACCGTGCCGTTGTGTGTCGGCTGTCAGCCGGTGCGGGATGGTGATGTCGTGAGATCGGCGAATCCCGCCACGGCTCTGGGAGCTGATAATCGGGGTGGCGTGGCGGTGCTGCTGCATTCGCTGCTGGAGATTCTGAGACAGGATCTGCCCCATCCACCGGTGACCTACTTCTGGCCGATTCAGGAGGAAATCGGGTTGCTGGGCGCCCGCCATGTCAAAGTGGCGGACCTTGGCAATCCGAAACTGTGCTTTAATTGGGACGGTGGTTCGCCGCAGATGGCCTGCATCGGAGCGACAGGGGGTTATCATATTGAGATCAAGATTTCCGGGATTGCGAGCCACGCCGGGGTCCATCCGGAGCAGGGGGCAAGTGCCATTGCGATTGCGGGCCTGGCGATTGCCGATCTCCAGCAGAATGGCTGGCATGGACTCATTAAGAAGGGACGCAAGACGGGGACGAGCAATATCGGGGTGATTTCCGGCGGAGACGCGACGAATGTCGTGACCTCGAGCGTGTCCATTGCGGCGGAAGCTCGCAGTCACGACCCGAAGTTTCGCGAGCGGTTGGTCAACGAATTTCGTAAGGCGTTTGAGCGGGCGGCGAAACAGGTGCGTACCGATTCTGGGCTGGCAGGGCGCGTTGAATTCAAAGCGGACCTGAAATATGAATCGTTCAAGCTGGATGAATCCGAGCCGTCCGTACAGGAAGCGCAGCGGGCGATTCGGAAGATCGGCCTGGAGCCGTCGGTGCGGATCAGTAATGGTGGATTGGATGCGAACTGGCTCAGTTCCCGCGGCTTGCCCACGGTGACGTTGGGGTGTGGCCAGCAAGACGTGCATACGGTGAAAGAGACGTTGCACATTCCGTCGTTCCTGGCAGCCTGCCGCGTGGGACTGATCCTGGCGACCGCTGGGGTATAACGCACAATACATGAGGCTGATGAGCCCCGTTCGGGATTGAGATTTCGAAGTTATGTCAACAGTTGCTGCCGATTCATTAGTAACGCCCATCACCGATCTTGCGGCTTATGCACAGCGAGTTGCCGGGCAGGCCGCGAAAGCCGGGCAAGCCTTATCTACGGTCACGGGATCTCAAAAAAATAAGTGGCTGCTGGCTGCCGCAGCGACACTCCGTGTACGTCATTCAGAAGTTCTGGCGGCGAATGCGCGCGATGTCGAACTGGCCCCGAGCTATGGGTTGAATGCCGCAGCCATTGATCGATTGACGCTGACTCCGGCCCGGCTGGAGAGTCTGGCCAGGGCGCTCGAGGAAATTGTGGCGCTGCCGGATCCCGTCGGCGAAATCCTCGAGAGTTCAATTCGGCCGAACGGTTTGCAGGTGATGCGCGTCCGCGTCCCGCTGGGGGTGGTCTTTTTTATCTATGAATCGCGTCCCAATGTCACGATGGATGCTGCGGCCTTGTGCGTGAAGAGTGGTAACGCGGTGATCTTGCGTGGGGGCAAAGAGGCGTTTCACAGCAACCAGGCGTTGTATGGTTTACTGCAGGAAACTTTACGCGATGCCGGTCTGCCGCCGCATGCCGTGCAGTTGGTGGCGACGACCGATCGTGCGGCGGTGGGTGAGTTTTTGAAGCGGCATCAGGAGATCAGCGTTACGATTCCCCGCGGCGGAAAATCGTTGATCGAACGGGTCGTCGCAGAAGCCACGATGTCGGTCATCAAGCACTATGACGGCGTCTGTCATGTTTACATCGACCAATCGGCCGAATGGGAGATGGCTCGTGATATTTTGATCAACAGCAAATGTCAGCGACCAGGGGTGTGCAATGCGGCGGAGTGCCTGTTGATTCATGCCAGCCTGGCCGCCGAATGGCTGCCCAAACTGGCCGTCGAACTGACCTCGCGGCAGGTGCAGTTGCGTTGCTGTTCACAATCGCAGCCATTAATGCCCGGCAGTCGATTGGCGACGGATGAGGATTTTCATACCGAGTATTCCGATCTCATTCTGTCGGTAAAAGTTGTCCCCGACCTGGATGCGGCCGTGGAGCACATTTCCGAATATGGTTCCGGGCATACCGAGACGATCGTGACCAGCGATCTGCGGACAGCTCGGCAGTTTGTTGCCCGGGTCGATTCTTCGGCGGTGATCGTCAATGCCAGCACCCGCTTTAATGACGGGGGCGAGCTGGGTCTGGGAGCCGAAATCGGGATTAGCACGGACAAGATCCATGCGCGAGGTCCTTGCGGGTTACGCGAGTTGACCTCGTATAAGTACGTGGTCTATGGCGACGGTCAAGTGCGCTGACAATTCCGACGCGAGTTGTCACAATATGCTGCGATAAGAGCGGCAACGCATAACAAATCGTACATGGGTGGGTCGTCGTGCCAGCAGTGGGTGCTGGAATCCGGACGACCTGGCCCCATTCGAATTTAAGGAACTGGCGACGATGGCAATTTTGATTTCAGCGGTGCATGCTCGGCAAATTCTTGACAGCCGTGGCAATCCGACGGTGGAAGTGGACGTGGAACTGGAAGACGGGACCCTGGGCCGCGCGGCCGTGCCGAGTGGTGCCAGTACGGGGGCTCATGAAGCGTGCGAACTCCGTGACGGCGAAAAGAAGGTCTTCCTCGGCAAGGGTGTGTTGAAGGCGGTTGAGAATGTCAATTTGCAACTCGGGCCGGCGCTCGAAGGTTTGGATGTCACCGATCAAGCGAATATCGACAAGACGTTGATCGAGATCGATGGGACGCCGAATAAGTCACGACTGGGTGCCAACGCAATTCTGGGATGTTCGCTGGCTGCCGCGCATGCGGCGTCGCGAGTCAGTTTCCTGCCGCTGTTTCGCTACCTCGGTGGTGTCGGTGCGAAGTATTTGCCGGTGCCGATGATGAACATCATCAACGGTGGTGCGCATGCCAACAATGGCATCGACATCCAGGAATTCATGGTCCTGCCGTTGGGTTTCGACAGCTTCAGCGACGGTCTGCGGTGTGGTGTGGAAATCTTCCACAGCCTGAAGTCGGTACTGGCTGGCAAGGGACTCAGCACGGCCGTCGGTGATGAAGGCGGATTCGCCCCGAAGCTCGATAATAACGAAGCGGCCATTCAGGTCATTCTGACGGCGATTGAGAAGGCCGGCTATAAAGTAGGCGAACAGGTCAAGCTGGGTCTCGATGTGGCTTCCACGGAGTTCTTTAAGAACGGCAAGTACACGTTCGAGGGTAAGCAACTGACTCCCGCCGAAATGGTCGGGTGGTTGGAAACGATGTCGACCAAGTACCCGATCTGCTCGATCGAAGACGGTTGCTCGGAGGATGACTGGGACGGTTGGAAACAACTGACCGATCGGATTGGCAAGAAGGTGCAACTCGTCGGTGACGACTTGTTCGTGACCAACTCCACGCGACTCGCCAAGGGCATTGAAGAGGGAATTGCAAACAGCATTCTCGTTAAAGTGAACCAGATCGGCACACTCACCGAAACCATCAATGCCGTGCAACTTGCTCACCGCAACGGCTACACGGCCGTGATGAGTCACCGCAGCGGAGAGACGGAAGACACCACGATCGCCGATTTGGCAGTGGCTTTGGGCACAGGGCAGATCAAGACGGGTTCGGCCAGCCGCACCGATCGTATCTGTAAGTACAATCAACTGTTGCGGATCGAAGAGTTGCTGGGCAGCGAAGCTCGCTACGGCGGCGAATTGTGGTCACGTAAGTAAGACCGCAATTGGTGTCGATCGATACCATCCAGCGTTGAAATCAAAACAGCCCGGCGATTGCAAGAATTGCCGGGCTGTTTGCTGCGCGGACGACGATCTACCTACATGAAGTGGGCGAGCCGGGAGCCATAAGACCCCCAACGTCCGTAAGATGGGCACTCCTGCCCGTCTTTGAGATTTGATTCATGCAGACGGGCAAGAGTGCCCAACTTACGTGTCGCGAATGAAACATCCCTCCTACCCTACTGCTGCTCAAGCGGAATCGCAGGCGAGCTGGATTAGCTCGGTGGTGGGGTGGCTGTGTCTGTTTCTGGCCGCCGGATTCTACGGAGCCGTCCATCTTTCACCGAGGCTGCTGACGATGGTCCGGTTGCAGCACGAATACGATACCAATCATCTCCGGCTGGTCTCGCTGGAAGGCCAGTTGCAGAAGTTGGATCACATGGCGAAGGCCCTGGAGGGCGATCCCGATTTCGCTGCCGCGATGGCGCGAGTGGAATTTTCGGCTGATCGACCGGGCGAACAACGGATCGCCCTGGAGCCGCATCTGCAGCAGGAGCCACATGCACTGGCCCCGCAACTGGACGTCGTCGAGCCACCCTGGCCGTGGTACACACCGTTCTTGAAAATCGTGGTTGAGTACCGCAATGTGAATTCGGGATTGTTGCTGGCAGCGGCGGGATTGGTGCTGTTCTCATTCATTCCGTTGCATGGGACGTCGGCGATCGTCATCGGGGGTCGTACGATCACTTATACCACAGGGTTGTTCGGATTCTTAAAGAATCGCTACTATCATCCGAGACGCTGACATCTGAAGGTAGAAACGTCCTATGGCGCTCGATTTCCTGGATCGCTACAGCCGCGGGAACTCGATCATTCATCGTTGGCCGGTCTGGTTCAAGCTGGTCCTGGCGATTTCGGTGATCACGTCGGGACTGTTCATCCGCAGCGAAGCCTGGCCGTTGCACGGCCTGCTGCTGTGCGTGGTGTTTGCGGGCCTGAGCATTGCCGGGATCTCGTTGAGTTACCTCTGGCAGCGGCTGGTGGGATTCTGGCTCTTCGCGATCATGTTGACGATCAGCATTCCGGCGGGACAGGGGTTTCGAGCCGGCTGGGATCTCGCGGCGACGATCCTCTTGCAGAGTACGCTGGGTTTTCTGACGGGGTTGTGGCTGGTCAATGTCACGCCATTTGACAAGTTACTCTACACCTTGCGCGCATGGGGCGTGCCGAAGTTACTGATCGCCATACTGGCTTTCATGTATCGATACTCCTACGTGGTATTTGACGAACTGGATCGCATGCGGACCGCACGCAGGGCTCGTAGTTTTGGTGGCGGATCCTGGTGGTCGAGTTGGATGTCAAATGCTCAAATGATCGGCATGTTGCTGGTGCGATCACTCAGCCGCGCGGAACGAGTTCACGGGGCAATGTGTGCTCGCGGGTGGTCGGGTGATATCCATTTGCTGGATGATGCGGCAGAATTCACCAGCAGGTAGACTGTTCCTGCATCACGTCTTGCTGTTACTCATTTACTTGTCCAATGACGGAGGCCCGGCGATGAACTCACAGCTGTCAGCGAGTCAAACAACCCGACGTCAATTCTTGGCCGGATCGGCGGCCCTCGTCGCATCAGCGGCCTGTGGCCGGATGTCCCGCGCGGACGACAATCAGAAGGTCGCCCAGATTGCCGTGACACTCGATCTGGAAATGAGTGCCGAGTATCCCAAGCGCGGGATGACTGAGTGGAACTATCGTAAGGGGGATCTCGATGACGCGACGAAGAAATACTCGTTGCGGGCGGGGGAACTGGTCAAAAAGTACGGCGGTGTGCTGCACTATTTCTGTGTCGGGCAGGTTCTGGAACATCCCAGCGTCGAATGGCTGAAAGAACTTGCGGCGGCAGGCCATCCGATTGGGAATCACACGTACGACCACGTCTACGTGAAGGCGACCAAACCCGAGGAATTGCAGTTTCGTTTTAAGCGGGCCCCCTGGTTGATTGCAGGCAAGAGCGTTTCAGATGTGATCCGCGAGAACATTGCTATTACCAACAAGGCGCTGACCGCCACGGGTATTACACCGAATGGTTTCCGCACCCCGGGTGGTTTTCAGGAAGGGATCGCGGATCGCCCCGACGTGCAGCAAATGTTGCTGGATCTGGGGTTTACCTGGGTCAGTTCGAAATACGTCGGCCACAAGATCGGCAAGCCGAAAGAAGAGCCCACCGATGAGGTATACGCAGAAATCCGACGGGCTCAGAAGGAATCCCAACCGTTTGTTTACCCGACGGGGCTGATCGAAATTCCGATGAATCCCATCAGTGACGTGGGGGCCTTTCGCGCGAATTATTGGAAGCGCGAATGGTTCCTCAGGGCCCTTCGCGAAAGTGTGACCTGGGCGATCGAGACTGGCAGCATGTTCGATCTGATGGCTCATCCTTCGTGTCTGGTCGTGGAAGACCCGGAGCTCGAATCGATCCAGTTGATTTGCGAACTGGTGAAAGCTGCCGGACCGCGGGCGAAGCTCGTCGGGTTGGATCAAATCGCGAAGACCGTCAAGAAGTGACGAACGGGTCTGTCTGAGCAGAAGACGAAGAAGGGGCTTGGAACACTAATCTACGCTAATTCACGCTAATAAAGACAAGACAGGAAAGTCTTGAATGAGGCCCCTTGATAACAGGGTCTTCATTAGCGTTGATTAGCGAAGATAAGCGTTCCCAATTGCAATGTTCCTTGAGCCGATTTACTCGCGCGACGTCGATTTCGTAACTCGTTGATATAAAATGTCTTATGTTCACATTTCGACTCGCTATAGCCAGCTCCGAAGGGATCTGATATCCTTTTTGAGTTCCACTGCTTGGTATTGCCTGCCAATACATCCGCTAATCGCCATAACTGGCGTTGAGTCCTCGTTTTGAGTCGAAGAGATAGTCCATGCCCCAAATCAATGCCGGAGATTTCAAAAAAGGCTCGAAGATCCTGCTGGATGGCGAACCCTACGACATGCTGGAAGTGAATTTTGTGAAGCCCGGCAAAGGGTCCGCGCTGTATAAGACGCGGTTGCGACACCTGACGAAGGGTACGATCTACGATCGGACGTTCAAGAGTGGTGAAAGTGTGGAAGCCGCTGACATCCGCAAGGGGGACGGCCAGTTTCTGTATAAGGATGCGAACGGCTATGTCTTCATGGACCAGGAATCGTTCGATCAATACACGCTGGCGGCCGAAGTGGTGGGTGATGCCGGGATGTTTCTCCAGGACGGGGCGATCTGCAGCTTGCTCTATTGGAACAACCAGATCATCGGGATGACTCCGCCGCAACATGTCATCATGAAGGTCACCTATACCGAACCGGCCGTTCGCGGAAACACCACCTCCAACCTGCAGAAACCGGCTACGATCGAGAGTGGGGCGATCATCACCGTTCCGGCATTTGTCGAAATTGGCGATGTCATCAGGATCGATGCGTGGACCCAATCCTACGTCGAACGCGTTCGTGAGTAATTGTGTCTGATCATTGATGTTTTCGAATTGAGTCGACGGATGCCGGCTCGTCCTGCGGGAGCAGAGTTCGCTCCCTGTTACTGATAGTTTGCTCGAAGCCATGTCCGATACGCCGTACAATCACAATCAAAAGTTGTTTATTGAGACCGTGGGCTGCCAGATGAATATGCTGGACAGCGAATTGGTCGTCGCCGCGTTGCGCAAAGAAGGCTATCAACTGACTTCGGAAGTCGCCGATGCGGACACGGTGCTGTTCAATACGTGCAGCGTTCGAGAACATGCCGAGCACAAGATCTACAGCGCGCTGGGTCGATTGCGGTTCAGCAAACGTGGCCGCCCCAATCAAGTGATTGGTGTGATCGGCTGCATGGCCCAGAAGGATCAGGAGCTGATCTTTCAGCGGGCTCCGCATGTCGACATGGTGGTCGGAACCGGCCAACTGGCCCAGATTCCCGAGTTGATTCGGGCCGCTCGCGACAAACGCGAACATCGACTCGCGATCAGCCTCGACCGCCGTGATGCGACTCGGCAGGAGATCAGTGACAGTTTCCAAAGTTACGATCCGTTGCGTGATCCCGAGATGCGGCCTTCGCCGTACCAGGCGTTTGTGCGGATCATGATTGGCTGCGACAAGTTCTGCACCTACTGCGTGGTGCCGATGACGCGCGGCCCCGAACAGAGCCGGCCGCCGCGCGACATCCTGCGGGAAGTTACGCAACTGGCCAATGAAGGGGTCAAGGAAGTCACGCTGCTGGGGCAGACGGTCAACAGCTACAAGGTCACTCAGGATGGCAGGCTGTGGCGGCTGTCGGATTTGATCATGGCGATGCACGACACGCCGGGACTGGATCGCATCAAGTTTGTGACCAATTATCCCAAGGACATGACCGACGACTTGCTGGAAGTGGTGCGCGACATGCCCAAGGTGGCCCGCTACCTGCACGTGCCGGCTCAATCGGGCTGCAACGACATTTTGAAGCGGATGAAGCGTGGCTACACGGTCGAAGATTACCGCGACATGATGGCCCGCATTCACGACATTGTGCCGGGTTGTGCCGTCTCCAGCGACTTCATCGTCGGGTTCTGTGGTGAAACTGACGAACAGTTCCAGAAGAGCATGGATCTGATTCGCGAGTTTCGCTTCAAGAACAGTTTTATCTTCAAATACAGCCCGCGACCCGGGACCAAGGCCGATGACTTGCTGCCGGACGATATTCCGGAAGCCGTCAAACGGGAACGCAATAATCTGATGCTCGATCTTCAAAACGAGATCAGCGAAGAAGACAACGTGGCGTTCATTGGGACCGAGCAAGAAGTCCTGGTGGAAGGTCCCAGCAAGACATCGTTGAAGCACGAAACTGATCCCGACAGCCCGGCCACCCAACTGGTCGGCCGCACGCGCTGCGACCGCATTGTGGTGTTCGAAGGGAATCGCCGGCTGATTGGTTCCCTGACGAAGATTGAAATCCACGACCTGACCCGCACGTCCCTGATCGGCCACATCGTCACGCATGAAGTCCAGCACGGCAGCGAATTTTCCCTGCTCCCGATCCTGGGCTAGCAGCCTGTTAAAAAAGGTGTCTGGAACTTTGCCAACCACACGGAATCGAGCGTTTGTTCGACGTTCGGAGTGTTCCAGACACCTTTTTCAATGGGCTGCTAGGCAGTTGATATCGCCACGCTCGCCCGAGCGTGGCGACGACAGTCCTATCCGTTCGATTTTCCCATCCGCAACTGTTATCTCGAATCCGTTGTCTGATCGTGTTTGCTGATTGATTTCCGATCAGCCGACGAGCCGGACGATTGGTTCACACGTCTCTCACCAATTCAAATTATCGACCGTTTCCGATTTTCGGAGCCTGTCATCCTACTGGTTGTTTGAGGTGGCAATTGCCATGAGAAACCGCGCGCACTTATCGCTGGTGTTGTTCTGCGTCGTGAGCGGCAGTTTTGCTGGCTGCTTTGCGAAGCCGATGAACTTGAACGTGATGAAAATGGGACCGCCATATCAGATTACAGCCTATGATCAGGGCCAACCGGTGGGGCAGCGCGCCATCGTCGCGATGTCGGGCGAAGAGCAGGTCATCGCCCGCTGGCTGGAGGCCAATCGTCGTGGCTGGCGACCCAGTCTCGGGAGTCATCCGCCAGGACGCGTCATCAAGGGAGATGGCTTCACACTCAACTTCACAGAGAAGATGTGCGTTCTCACCATTCCCCCGGACCCCCATGCGAACGGGACCGGCAAAGGGAAGTCCGAGCCGATCGTCTTGCAAAGACGGCTGACACCGGGTGACTTGGAATTGTCTGGTTTGCTGAATGCTGGCCTGTGAGAAACCCCTCCTGGGGGCCAGCAGAATCGCTGGCGCTGACGGGAACGCCACGGCGTGTTTGACGAATTGTTTTTTGGCCGGATGGCCGGTCACGCAGTGACCGCGAATACAAGCTCGAAGCGCAAGCGAGTGCATTCCGCCATTAAACCGCAACGAAAATGCACTCGCTTGCGCTTCGAGCTTGTATTCATCATACACTCCCTACGTTCGCTCTAGTCCGGAATCGATCGTCTTCCATTCTGACGAAACGCTCTTCTGTCTCTGGACGTCTGGAATTTCCAGACGGTTTGATTTAAGATGGGCGAGAGATTCATGGCCGCAATTCTCTTCTCGCGGCGCACAGTAAGTCGGTGGAAGTGATTGTCGTATTTGGGTTTTCTGCAGGAGAGTAGGGGACATCCTCAGGCCGGACGTTACGGCGGACTGGTCCCCGGCGAATTGGGATGACTGATGAGTGCCTCGCTGCGGCTGAGGCCAGGGTACTTGGTTTTTGGTGGGAATCGCTGCGACAGGCATGAAATCAGACCAGGAACTGGTCTCGGATACGCATGTCTGCAGGAGGCGTCCACGACTTGTTGCCAATGATGCTGACGCTGGTGTCTTTGGCACGAAGTGGTGTATCCTTGTCCAAAACATGGGTTCGGTAGCGGGCTTCAAACTCCTTCTCCTCGTATAATGTGAGGAAGATGACGAGTATGCCCCGCTGATTGAGCCTACCCGCATTGAAATCCCGTTGGCTTAAGAAACCCAGTGCCACTCCGTACCGCGGATCTGAATTCTCGCGCTCTGCGCGGGCTTATATAGGAGCTTTCGGCTAATGCTGTTAACTGTTTTGCGGACTTTGTTTGCGTTCATCTGTGCAGGGGCAGTCGCCGCTTATTGCCGCGCCGCGGCCGGTGCAGATCCCAGCGCCACATCGTTTCCGCCTATCGTCATCAACAATCCGATTCTTTCGTTCGTGCTGCTGTTGCTGCTGACGCAGATTATCACGTTCATCGACATCTTGATTCCGAAGAAGAGGTTGGAAGTCATTTCCGCCGTCTATTTTGGATTGCTCGTCGGCTCGTTGTTGAGCCTGTTGCTTGGGATCGGACTTGATCCATTCTTGAGCCAGACGCCTTGGCGTGGCTTCGTTTTGATCATCCTTCAGATTTCGTTGCCGTATCTCTGTATTTCGCTCTTGATGCAGACGAAGGATGACTTCCGTTTCATCATTCCCTACGTCGAGTTTTCACGCGAAGTAAAGGGGGGGCGTCCGTTCCTCCTGGATACCAGTTCGTTGATTGATGGACGCATCGCGGACATCCTGGAAACGAAGATCATCGATTCCGAGTTGATTGTCCCCAACTTCATTCTGCAGGAACTGCAGGATATTGCGGACAGCTCGGACAAGATGCGCCGCAATCGCGGCCGTCGCGGTCTGGATGTGCTGAGCAAGCTGCAGGCGAATACCCAGGATGTCGAAGTCCGGCTGTATGAAGCCGATCAAAAGGACATGAAGGGCGTGTCGGTCGATCAACGGCTGGTGGCGTTGGCGAAGGAACTCGGCGGCCGTGTCGTCACGAACGACTTCAACCTGAACAAGGTCGCCAGCGTGCAGGGGGTCCACGTCGTCAATTTGAATGACGTGGCCAATGCCCTGAAGCCGCGTTACCTGCCTGGCGAGCAGCTCAATTTGAAGATCATCAAGATGGGCGAAGGTCCCGGCCAGGGAGTCGGGTATCTCGATGATGGCACCATGGTCGTCTGCGAACAGGGCAGCCATCTGGTCGGTCGCGAAACGGGAATCATCGTCACCAGCGTGTTGCAAAACAGTGCTGGACGGATGATCTTCGGTCGGCCAGTGCCCTACGAGGGGCCTTCCACCACTGCCGTGGCAGGCGCCTCCGCCGCACAGCATTAGCCCGGATGATTCACGGACTCCTCAAATGATCTGGTGATCGGCCGCGACGCCCAGATACCGGATTTCGATCTGGAGGCGTTCTATGCGCTGAATGACAGGGGCGAGTTCGTCTTCCAACGCCTCTTTTTTCTCCAGCAATTCTTTCAGTTCGTTTTCCAGTTTCTCCAACTGTTCCGCATGCATGTTGTGCCCTTTCTGCTGCGCGAATTCCCTGCGGTCGTCACGCCCTGCGAGATAGACGACGGGCCTGGGAGTGGTGCGAAAGCGGGTCGTTCCAGCGAGCCGCAGTTCACGCCCATCGGCCACCCCCACTAATGGATACTAGCGCTGTCTTTCGCAAACTCAAGCCCCCTGCACCGAGAGCGGGGTCAGGGAACTGGGTTTCCCTGCGTGGAGGGTCGTGTACCTCGTCCGCCGTGCTGGAAGCCACTGAGGGTGGAATCAGGCAGACTGATTCTCACGGCGAGCGGTCGGACCAATCGAGATCCTGGCCGGCAATCAGTTGGGAAAAGAAAACGCCACAGGCCAGGCAGCGTTTGCTGCCTGGCCTGTGGTCGGAGATTGTTGAAAGATTGCTGTCGTTCTGACGACGTCAGCCAAGCCCGGACTTATTTCTTCGCCTTGTCCAGCGAACTTACAGTCTTAACCTTGCTGGCTTTGGCGTCCTTCGGCGGCTTCTTGGTTTCCTTCTTCTGAGCGTTGTTGCCCTTACCCATGATCGTTCTCCTTAATGAAAAAGGCATCTGACAATGCTGTCTCAAGTGCCCCCACAAGGAATCGAACCTTGAACCTACTGATTAAGAGTCAGTTGCTCTACCGATTGAGCTATAGGGGCGACTGGTCGTGTCAACGCGCTGCACACGAGCCGGAATTCTATTGCCCCTTGAGGTCGCGTTCAAGTCACCCGCTGGAGTTGGCCTCATCGTCAGTTCGAGTTGGGTCACAATGCTGTCAAAATGGCACTGCCTGCCCGCAAAAGGGCGTCTGGAACGATTTTTGTAGCGTTCCGTAAGCCATTGATATATATTCAGTTGCGACATACCACGGATTTGGACGACTGGTAAGTTGGCGGGTTGCACCGGTCGGAACGGATTTTGCCGCATTATTCTCGTTGCCTGTTTTGTTGTCGCTTTTGTGTCGTCGGGTTATCCCAGGGATCTGTGTTATGGCCGTGTTTCGTTGGCGTCATTCGTGGGGGAACCTGCGCGATCTCGAACGCGAATTCGACCGACTGCTGGAAAGCATCAAAATGCCTTTCCCCGGGCTGCGGCTGGAGCGTCAGTATCCACCCGTCAACGTCTATGAACTGGATGAAGAGTTCCTGCTGGTCGCCGAACTGCCGGGAATCAGCCCGGAGAATCTGGATCTGACTGTGGCGGGCGGCATCCTGACCCTGAAGGGGGAACGCCGTGGTCCAGAGGGGATTCTGGATGACCGATTTCGCCGGCATGAGCGGCTGCGCGGGAAATGGCAACGTCAACTGACCTTGCCCGAACGCGTGGACGAAGAACGTCTTTCGGCCGAGTTCGTGAATGGCGTGTTGAAGATTCATTTGCCGAAGCTGCCGACTGTGAAGCCGCGTCACATTCCGGTGGTCGGTGGGGAATCGTAGTTCGTTTCGATCACTGTTTGAGAGTCAATCGCACGTCGGGCTGTTCGGTCGGATGTCAGCGGATCAGGCAGAAAAAACTTCACGTACGGGAATTGGATTATGTCAGAGCCCGAAGCCACACCAGTCCCCCCCGCACCCGTGCCGCCGACGGGCATGACGACTCAACCCGTTCCGGCGCAGTCGCAATCCACAGCGCCGGTCCCGGAACGGACCGTCTTTATGCCGCCGATCGACATCTATGATTCGGATGAGGGGCTGGTGTTACTGGCCGATCTGCCGGGCGTGACAATCGAATCGCTGGAGATTCAGGTCCAGGATAACCGGCTGACGCTGTTCGGCCGAGTCAATCCAGCGTTGCCTACCGAGGCTCGATTGCTGCATCAGGAATTTGAGTGGGGCGATTTCTTGCGTTCGTTCATTCTCAGCGATGAAGTGGATCACGACCGCATTACCGCGAAGTTGAATCACGGTGTCCTGGAGGTGGTGCTACCCCGTGCGACGAAGACCGCTCCGCGCCGGATTCAGGTCAACAAAGAGTAGACGTCACGAGACACGATGTGGCCGCGAATTTACTCCCGCGATGAGGACTCACTCCATGCAGCGCGCGACGACGGACGTCTTGTATTTCGAAACCGGGCCTCAGAACCCTGTCACGATGACCGTTCATCCCGGGGAAGAGTTCGAGGTCCAGACTCAACTGAATCGGGGTCCCTGGTTCGACGGACATCCGCGCGGCGAAGAGTACCGTAAGAAACTCCGCGGTGGGAATCCGTCCAGCGGTTGCATTGATGTCCGCGGAGCCCTGCCCGGCCAGATGCTGTCGGTCGACATTGGCAACATTGCTCTCGATCCGATTGGTTTCACGAACTATCGCGGGAATAATTCGGCCATGCCCGGCTGGATGGGGGCGAATGGAATCGGTCCACAACATAAAGTCGTCATGATCGCAGACGGCAAGTTTCGCTGGGACGAACGGCTGGAACTGCCCGTTGAGCCGATGATTGGATTCGTCGGAGTCTCGTCGGAATACGAAACCTTCGCGAATACCTGGGCGACGCGCTACGGTGGAAACTTCGACATCCAGGAGATTACGACAGGGGCGACGGTCCATCTGCCCGTTGCGGTTCCGGGAGCTCGTCTGCACATAGGCGACATGCACGCGCGGCAGGGTGATGGGGAGATTTGTGGGGCCGGTGGGATCGAGGCCAGTGGCGTCGTGGGCGTGAGAACTCAATTGAGTCCGCTGCCGGAGTCGATGTTCTGGCCGCGCGTGACGAATGCGACGCATATCGGAGTCGCGACCCAGGCCCGGCCCGCTGAAGATGCCTTCCGCATCGGCTTGGAAGAGATGGTTCGCTGGCTCGTCGAGGACTATGCCTTCACGGCGGGAGACGCTTATCTCTACCTGGGACAGGTGCTGGAAGCGCGCGTCACGCAGTTTGTGAATCCGACCTATACCTATTTCCTGAAGGTGGCGAGAACGTTCCTACCGGCACCGACGCGAATCTGGAATCTCTAGTTGATCAGTTGCTCGGGGGTCGGGCCTGCGATTATTCGAAATTGGCCGAATCAACTTTGAACCGTTATGAAAACGTCCAGCGGCCAATTCCGAAAAATCGCAGGCCCGACCCTGAACCGCAGGATAAGACCATTCAATGTCCGGCACCTCAATCTATCTGGATAACGCCGCGACCAGCTTTCCCAAGCCGGCCTGTGTCTACGACGCGATGGATCGCTATCACCGCGAATCGGGTGCGGCGGTGGGGCGCGGGGCCTATCGCCAGGCGGTTGAAGTGCAGGGGGAAGTCGATCGGTGTCGCCAGCGGCTCGCTCAACTATTGAACGCCGAGAATCCGCAGCGGATCATCTTCACATTTAACTGCACCGACAGTCTCAATCTCGCCATTCACGGTGTTCTGCGCGACGGCGATCACGTCATTACGTCGGTTCTGGAACATAACTCGGTCTTAAGGCCGCTGCATGAATTGGAACGCGATGGAAAGATTCAGCTAACATTGATCTCAGTGGATCAAGCGGGCGTAGTCAATCCTGAGGATTTCCGTCAGGCGTTGCGTCCCAGTACACGGCTAATCGTGTTGACTCATGCCTCGAACGTCACAGGGGCCATTCAGCCGTGTGCCCCAGTGGGACAGATTGCGCGTGCGGCGGGGGTACTCTATCTTGTCGACGCGGCGCAGACGGCCGGGCATTTGCCGTTGGATGTCCGCGCGTTGTCCGCCGACATGGTCGCCTGCCCCGGCCATAAAGGACTTCTGGGCCCACTGGGTACGGGTCTATTGTATCTTCGCCCGGGTCTCGAGCACGAACTGCGGAGCGTGCGGCAGGGTGGTACGGGAACTCGCAGCGAAGACGAATTTCAACCGGCCACGTTGCCCGACAAGTACGAACCGGGAAATCACAACGCTCCGGGATTGATTGGTCTCTCGGCCGCCTTGAAGTGGCGCATGGAGCAACCACAGGGTGCGTTGCAGGCCCACGAGCAAGCCATGCTGGAGCATTTGTTGGATGGTTTACACGCGATCCCGGGCGTAGAAATCCACGGACCACAGACCGCAACAGGCCGCGTGGGCGTGGTCAGTGTCTCAGTGGCGGATCAGGATCCGCAGATCGTAGCGACACTGTTAGACCAGGTGGCACAGGTGCAAGTCCGCAGCGGGTTGCATTGTGCCCCGGGCGCGCATCGATCACTGGGGACAATGGAACGAGGCGGAACCGTTCGATTGAGCGTGGGTGCGTTCACAACGCTTAGTGAACTGGACCGGGCACTCGAGGCGTTCCGCCAAATTGCGGAGATTCTGTGAACCCAGGGGTCCAGGGGTCGGGCCTGCGATTTTTCGAAATTGGCCGCCGGACGTCAGTATTGCAAGTCCACATTGATTCGGCCAAT
>CAMAVF010000083.1 GCA_945861445.1 Planctomicrobium piriforme
TCACTACGACAACTTCACCGAATTCCGCCACGCCATCGATGGCTGCCTCGACAACATCCCCACAAAACACCGCCCCCAACTCGCCACCCTCATGACCCACAACTTCCAACACTTCAACCCGGCCTCATTCCTCACCGCGTGAAGTATAGGAAAACCGCGAGGCGACTTCCCAGGCCCCCCAGCCGCAACCGGTGTCGGTCCGGAAATTCTCCAACGGCTTGACGCGATCGAGTGCCCCGGCCTTCTTATCGTACGGCCGGCTTTCACCGGTCAAGAAGTAGCTGACGAAGGCGTATGCTCCCTTGTAGTGCATCTGGGTCAAGTTGTTCTGCGGATTGACGACGGCCAGCATGGCTTCCGTTTGAATCGACAGTGGACCATGCACCCACACTAATTCGCCGCCGTAGTGTTGGAAGTTGTTGCAGAAGAATGTTCCCGTATCCACGAACGGAGGTGTGCCGTTGGCGATGTCAGGAATTGCCACTTTGCTGGTGCCGACAGGGTTCGCAGCCGACGATCCAAATGCGCCGATGTAGAACTCGGGAATGGTGGAATATCTCATTCGGTCGTTGCCCGGGTTTCCGTACCAGAATGCACCACCCATATGGAGGTAATACAGGCTGCTGTCTTCACCCTCTTCGTACCAGCCGAGGTGCGTGGCGCGACCCGCGAAAGAGATGCCCGCATTATCGCCGATATCGTCGCCGAACTGGTCCTGGCCGGTCCTGAAGGCGGATGCGGCTCACGTCGACATCTGACTCTCCGAGTAGTTATACGTCCCAATGCCGATATGCCGGAACGCTTCAAACGATTGGAACAGCACCGATCGTTCCATGAATGTCTGATAGCGAACGCTCGTGACCGTTTCCAAACCAAAGGGTTGCTTCCATTGGCCAACCTTGACGAATCCCAAGACGGGCACATGCGTGATTTCCAGCCACACGTCGGTGAAGGTGGGACGGCCGAAGAAGCCGAAGTCTAGCTGAGCAAAATAATTGACGTTCTCAATCACGGCACCCTTGGCGGAGAGTCGAAATCGTCGGAAGCCGGCACCGTCCTGGATGTCACCGTTCGCGATGTTGCCCGCGCCCAGCGTTCGCATGTTATTTACGGACTGATCAAAGAAACCGACGTCCGCCTGAAAGAAGCCGTTGACGGTCACGTTGGGGTATTTGGGCTTCGCGGCGTCGGCCTTGAACTTGGCCCAGTCGTTTTGGATCGACAGCATGCGTCGATCAATTTCGTGCTGCACGGCGGGCGACAGTTCCTCCTGTGGACCAGGCACCGCGACTCCGGGATCGGGCTGTAACAGCCCCCCTGCTCCCAGGTCGCCCGCACCCAGCGGAAGTTCGGCCAGATTGGGATCTGGTTGATTCGAGTTGCCACCGTCGGCGAGCGATTCCCCGAAGGCGGGGTCGGATGGGTTGGATTGAGCCCACGCTGAGTGGCATGAGAACAGTCCCAGCAGCGTAATGGCGCAGGCAATCAGCCTGCGTTTTGAAGTCGCCATAAGAATGCCCTGAAGTTTGGACGTACAGTGACATCCAGCGCAATTCAGCCCGACTTAAACCTGTAGCAGAATTCGTGAGAATTCTGACGCGTGTCCCGGCATTTGCGATATTCAGGGACTTACAAGTCGGTCGGCCAATCGGCGGAACTCTTACGAGATTCCGCTACAAGCTACGGAACTGAATCTGATGGATGGTTTGGATACGGTGCGGAGACATTCCGCTACGGACGGGACCCGGCTGGCGTGGGCATGCGGGCGGTCTTTTTATCGGCAACTCTCAGTTGCAGGCAATCTCGAGTTGTCTTAACTCACAGGATTGTAATGGTTCTACCGAAACAGGGGACTGGGGTGAGTTTGCCGGATTTTGCGCGCATCGGGGTTGTGATGAGTTTATCGGTGTTGACAGCGGGTCGCTTGAGCCAAAGCGGCAAAAGATGCCGGAGGATTGACACTCCGTCCCCGTTTTACTCCGGCTTGCGTCGCAGTGTCGTTTCCTGGCCTTCGAGTTTGCCTTCTCCTTCGGCCACGGGACGCTGGGCCGTTTGAATCAGGCGTGGTGCGTCTTCGCGGGCCTTATTGGAAATATCCTTGCGGCACCAGGAACCATCCCAGCGAATGCACTTCACGGCTTGATACGACTTGAACTTGGCGTTGGCAATGGAATCTCCCAGGGCAGTCACGCCGAGTACCCGGCCGCCATCGGTAATGACCTTCCCGCTGCGACTGCCCGTACCAGCATGAAAGACTTTCACGCCGGGCAGCTTGGCGGCTTCGTCCAGACCGCGGATTTCATGTCCCTTGGAGTAGTCTCCGGGGTAGCCTTCAGAAGCCATGACGACGCACACCGCCGGACGCGGATCCCATTCCAAGTCAGGCAGGGTGTCCAGTTTGCCGGTCGCGCCCGCCAGCAGGATCTCGGCCAGATCGCTTTTCAGCCGCATCAAAATCGGCTGGGCCTCGGGATCACCGAAGCGGACATTGAATTCCAGGACTTTGGGGCCCTGATTGGTGATCATCAGCCCGGCATACAAGACGCCACGGAAGGGCCGCTTGGCACGTTTCATGGCATGCACGGTGGGGATCAAGACCTGGACTTCGATCTGGGCCATCAATTCCGGAGTGATCAACGGAGCGGGACTGTAGGCGCCCATGCCCCCCGTATTGGGTCCGCGGTCCTCGTCGTACGCAGCCTTGTGGTCTTGGGCAGTTTCCAGTGGGATGATGGTGTTGCCATCAACGAACGCCAGCACGCTGGCTTCCTGACCGTCGAGCCGTTCTTCGATGACGATTCGCTTGCCAGCATCGCCGAATTCACGAGCTCGCATGATCCGCCGAATGGCATCCACGGCCTCGGATTTGCTGCCGCAGACGACGACGCCCTTGCCGGCACAGAGACCGTCGGCCTTCACGACCAGGCGGCATTCTTCGCGGTCGTTGACATAGTTCTCGGCTGCTTCGGAATTTTCGAACACGCTGAATTCGGCAGAAGGAATCGCGTGCTTACGCAGCAATTCCTTCATGAAGACTTTGCTGCCTTCGAGTTCGGCCGCGGCCAGGGAAGGTCCGAAGACGGGGATTCCAGCCGCTTCCATGGCGTCCGTGACCCCGGCCATCAGCGCGGCTTCCGGCCCCACCACGACCAGCCCGACCTGTTCGGTCTGGGCGAATTTGACCAGCCGCACGCAGTCCGTGGCCTTGATGTCGACGTTGGTCCCTTCGAGAGCCGTCCCGGCATTACCGGGCGCACAAAAGACCTGCGACACCAGCGGCGACTGCTTCAGCTTCCAACACAGGGCATGCTCGCGGCCGCCCTGACCGATAACCAACACTTTCATGAGATTCGTCTTCATTAATAGCGGTCTGATATGGCTTACTCGCCAATCTCAAATCAAGTCTCGCAACGCGAAGTCGATGAGGTTGACGGAATTATTCTCTTAATGCGGGGGCAGTTCCAGAGTGGCTCTCTCGTGGAGTAGACAGTCTGGCCGTTACACGGCATCACGATTTCGCCAGGCGTCGCGTCCACGCCATCGGCGTCATGCGGCCCAGAGAACGTCCAGCACGGAGCGGCAGGACCGATGCGAGCGGATCACACTATGATAACCCGTCGGAATGCCAAATCACAGAGCCGTAGCCAAGTAGCGTAAAGGGTCGGGCGTACGAATTTTCGAAATTGGCCGCCCCCATCGCAACATTTGCAATGCGAGCCACATCGGCCAATATCGAAAACTCGTAGGCCCGACCCGAGATCGATGGTTGCTCGGAATCAGCTTACTTCGCGTCAATATCCAGCAACCCGTGCCGGCGCATCTTTTTGTAGAGACCGACGCGGGTGATCCCCAGAAAACGTGCTGTGGCGGTTCGTTTGAAGCCGTTGGCTCGTAAGGCTTCTTCCAGGATCTGCCGTTCGCTCTTGGCGACCTGTTCGGCCAATGACCAACTGGGGGGCGGGGATTGCCCGTTCGCATCCCGGGTGTCGATTCCCTGGGCGTGGACAATGGAGGGCGACAGGTGATCGACCGACAGATCTCCGCGGTCACAGAACAGCACGGACCTCTGCAACTGATTCTTCATCTCACGAATGTTGCCGGGCCATTGGTAACGTTTCAGCACCGAAATGAATTCGCGATGAATACGCGTCACAGGAATGTTGTGACGCTGGCTGCATTCGCTGATGAACTGGACGGCCATCGGGACGACGTCCAGGGGACGCTCGCGGACCGGCGGCAGCACGAACTGCAGCACATTCAAGCGATAGTAAAGATCGGTGCGGAACTTGTTCTGCACGGCGAGCGTTTCCAGGTCGAGATTCGAGGCTACGATCAGTCGAGCTTCACTGATGCGGGGTTCGGTTGAGCCCACCAGTTCGAATTCGCCCGTTTCAATGACCCGTAACAGCTTGGCCTGTTCCTTCAGGGCCAGGGCGTCAATTTCATCCAGCAGCAGGGTGCCGCGGCCGGCGGCTTCGAACCGGCCGATGCGATTGCGGTCGGCGCTGGTGAAGGCCCCGCGGACGTGTCCGAACAGTTCGCTTTCAATCAGGTCGGCCGGCATAGCGCCGCAGGCCACATTCAGGAAGGGATCGTCGCGGCGCGGTGAAAGCCCATGAATCAATTGCGCCAATGTCGTCTTACCGGTCCCTGTTTCGCCGATCAGCAACAGGGTGACATCGTGGGCTGCGACGCGCCGCAGTTGATCAATGACGGGAAACAGACTCGGCGTATGAGTGGAAAAACGGAACTTGTCGCTTTCGATCACCTGCAGTTGCGGTACCATCCGCGGCGCAGGGAATTTGGTGCCTTCCTTGATGGGTGCCAGCAGGCGATCGAGCGTCTCCCAACTGCAGGGAAAATCGATGGAGGCCGTTTCATGCAGATCTATCGTGGCCGCCCACCGAAAGGGGAGCCAGCGATCGGTTAAGGTCACCATGTAACCCAGTCGCAGATTGCCGGATTCCAGCCATGTCAGGACCTGTTCGGTCTCGGTGTGCCAGGCGTCGCCACGAACATCGAAGAAAACGAGTGTCTGCGGAGTTTCATTCACCAGCCGTCGCAGTTCGTCGGCGCTCGTCACGACGGTTACTGGCAGGTCGAATGTCTCGGTGATATATGCCGGCAGCACATGTTGCACTTCTGCATCATGGCTGAAGACAATCGCTGGCAACTTCATGCAACACGCTCTCTAGATCGTCAACGTGTGGGCCCGTGACCTGCGCGAGGCGACCTGAAAGAGCATTCGAGACCAAATTTCGAGAGACTGGCTGGAACTAACGGGTGTGACTCGAAGGGTTGGGCTGAAACGCGTTTTTCAGTCGACCATGCTAACAGGTGTTATCAGTCGCTTGCGATTATGAGTCGCCGCAGGGAGCGCTGTAAATTGGAAATTCAATCCGTTTTGGAGATTTGTCGGAAGCAGTCTGCTGTAATGCCATTAAATATCTGTAAGTTGTTAATTGAAAAGTTGTTGCGTAGACTGATGGTTTTCTTGAATTCTTTAGAGTCGCCCAGAATCTCGTAAACTGGGGGCAATAGGTAGAAACCATTAGGCGGTTTCGGTAAGGAGCTTGCCGCAGAAAAACTAAAGACAAAACGAATGAGGTGAAACCCTGTTTCCTTGCGTAGACAGACGCCTGGCGGACTTGGTCGCTCAACGGACCAGACTTACCTTGCGGGGATGCCCGGTTACAATTTGCTGATGGGCTGTGAAATCCCATCGCGAACGAAACGCAGGGACTGGTTCGAGGACGGTTACATTTCCGTCAGAACATGCAATTGTTACTGCACTATTCACCCAGATTGATTAGTTTGCAGATTGGATTGCTTGTTGACGCGTTCCATAAAGAGACTGCTTCACAGTGATGTCCGTGAGGAAGCACCTCGTTCCAGGCCGCCACGGGAAGCCCCGACATGCCCCGTCGGGTGCCTCGCCGGGCCAACCGAGACCTTGCTGTTCTTGAGAACGAGTTGATGTTGACTGCCTTTAACCCATGCTGAAACCAAATGATTGCCATGCCTGCTACCGGAACTTGGGAATTGCTCGTCATCGAAGACGACAACGTCATCGGAAAATCGCTGGTGCAAGGTTTCTCTGAGAAAGGCCACAATTGCACCTGGGCCAAAGACGGCACCAAGGGTTTATTGGCGGCTCAATCTCAGCAGTTTGATGCCATCATCCTGGACCTGAATCTGCCGGGTATTCCCGGCATGGAATTGCTTCGCCAGTTGCGGCATGAGGGAGTGCGCACACCGATCATCGTCCTGACCGCATTGGGGACCGTTGATGAACGTGTGGCCGGACTGACCAGCGGGGCAGACGACTACATGGTCAAGCCGTTTGCGTTTGCCGAACTTCTGGCACGCATTGATGTCATCTGCCGCCGCGCCGTGAATCGGCCCTCGCCCACGTTGGAGAGTGAAGAACTCAGCCTTGATCTGGCCACACGCCGGGTGGAGGTACATGGTCAGGAAGTCGATCTGACGCCGACCGAATTCAGCCTGCTCGAGTTTCTGATGCGCCATGCCGGGCAGGTGGTCACGCGGCGAATGTTGTGCGAGCACCTGTGGGATAGCGACTGGGAAGGTGCCACGAACGTGATTGAGGTTCACATTAACCGCTTGCGTGGAAAACTCGACAAGGGCCAGGACAAATCGGTCATACAGACCATCCGCGGCCGCGGTTATTCCTTGCGGGCGTCGTAGCGTTGGGGTCGCGCAACGACCGCCATACAAGCTCGAAGCGCAAGCGAGTGCATTCCTCTTGTCATCCGCAGAATGCACTCGCTTGCGTTTCGAGCTTGTATGCGCAACCCCCTGCAAAAAGCAAAACTTCCGCGATCGACAACGACCACGGAAGTCAGGATTGAGCAATACGGCACAGCGAATCCATGGGCGGGTCAGGCTTAACGCTCGCGGAAAATGATGCGTCCGCGATTGAGATCGTAGGGGGAAACTTCGACGGTCACGCGATCGCCCGGGACGATGCGGATAAAGTGCTTCCGCATCTTGCCAGCGACGTGCGCCAACACTTCGTGTCCGTTGTCCAACGCGACACGAAACTGCGTATTCGCCAGCGCCTTGCTGACGGTGCCTTCCACTTCGATGGCCTCTTCTTTGGCCATAACTGGTACTCTCCCCAAACTCATCATTGTGTGCGGCTCATGGCTGCCCACCGGATCTCGCTGGACAGCGGATCTAATAGCGGTGAGCACTGATTGAGCAATTCCCTGTCGCCGAATGGTCGGCCCCATGAGAAGCATGCTGTGAGGGAGTCATTGTGAACGCCGCAGACTTCAAAAGCCAGTCCGATTCTGTCGATTTTTCCCGAGATACTGCAAATCGACCATGTGGGGTGAGGGACACTCCAAGTGAAAATGCTCTAAATCTGAGATTGGTAAAGTGGAGAAAGAATTCGGACGGTGTGTTTTTTGACGGCAATCGAATCGTAAGCTACATTTCCACATGCAGAGTCTTGTTCCAACAGCCTCTTCGTGCCTGGGTGCATCATGATGTATGTGCAACGATTTTTTTGCGACGAGGAAGGCGCCACGACCATTGAGTATTGTGTCATGTTGTTTTTCATCATCACGGCCTGCATTGTCGGAATTACTGCCGTGGGCGGTTCCAGCAATGGTTTGTGGGGGAAAAACTCGACAAGCATGAGTATTTACATGTAATGCAGTTCGCCGCCGTTGAGCTTCGCAGGAGGCGAGGATGTCCAGGTGCTGGATTGCACTGGGTGGAAATCTGGGATCGGTCGCTGAAACGTTCCGTCAAGCGGTGTCGTTGCTGAACCGCGGGAACGATCTTGCCGTAATTCGGATGAGTTCTCTCTACACCACGTCTCCAGTCGGGGCGGATGCGGGCAGTCCCTTTCTGAATGCTGCCGCTGAGTTACAGACAACCCTCTCGCCTGCTGATCTGCTGGTCACGCTGCAGAATGTGGAAACTCAATTGGGCCGCGTGCGATTGGTGCATTGGGGGCCGAGAACGCTGGATCTCGATGTCTTGCTGTTCGATCAGCAGCTATTGACGACCCCCACGCTCACGATTCCGCATCCTCACCTGTGGTATCGCCGATTCGTCCTGGACCCCTTGGCCGAAATCGCTCCGGATGTGGTTCATAGCGGGCACGGTTTGACCATCGCAGAGCTGCGCGAGCGATTATTATCGCGACCCTTGCAGTGCGGTCTGTGGGGAGGCACGACTGATCGGCGGGATGATCTGCGGCGACGGTTGAGTGCGGACTATCCAGGAACGGACTGGCAAGCTGAGCATCCCGAATCTGTCTGGCTGGCATTCTGCCTCGACGCTGTGCCGCTGCCGGTTGGATTGTCAGAAGCCAATCGGATTGATGTGGTGAAGTTTCCCGCAACTCACGAACAGGCGATTCGCGACGTGCTTGCCGCAGCCCTGGATTCGGTCCATTCCGTTGAGATTGCTTAACAACAACTTGGCAGTAGTTCAGCTTCGATTCACCAGACACTTTTTGCGTCCTTTTCGTCCTTTCAGTCCCTTGTATCCAGAAGGGACTGAAAGGACGAAAAGGACCGCAGGATTCGACGGTGGCCCGTCGGTGAAGTCAGTGGGCTGTGACAATTGCAGTCGGGCTGGGTATAACAACAGTCTGGATGTTTTGATCGCCAGTTCGATTCATCGGCCGGCAAGCCGGGCCAGAAGTGAATCACATTAACTCAGATTACCTCCGTCGAGAGCCTGTTGATTATGCTGCCATTCGCCAGTCTGTTCGCCGCGAACAACGAAGTCGTGCCGGTACTCATCATTTTTATTGCTCTCGCGATCATTTTCGTGTTCCTGATCTTGTTCGCGATTCTGGCCCAGTTCTTCAATTTGTGGATTCAGTCCTTCATGACGGGTGCGGGAATCACCCTGACAGATCTGGTGATGATGAAACTGCGCAAGGTCAATGCGACGGAGATCGTCCGCAGCAAGATCATGGCCGTTCAGGCCCGGGTCACCGATCGCTTTCCGCTGACGACACGTGCCTTGGAATCGCATTATCTGTCGGGCGGAAACGTGCAGCGCGTCATCCAGGCGTTGATTGCCGCACACAAGGCCCGCATTGATCTCGACTGGACCACCGCATCAGCCATCGATCTCGCCGGGCGGAATGTTCTGGAGGCCGTGCGAACCAGCGTCTATCCCAAGGTCATCGACTGCCCCGATCCGAAGAAGACGCAAGGCACGCTGGACGCCGTTTGTGGGGATGGTATTCAACTCTGTGCCCGAGCCCGCGTGACCGTCCGCACGAATTTAAAGCAACTCGTGGGTGGTGCGACCGAAGATACCGTCATTGCCCGCGTGGGTCAGGGTATTGTTTCTGCGATTGGCTCGACGAGTTCCTATAAGACCGTGCTTGAGAACCCCGACATGATTTCCCGAACGGTGCTGTCGCTCGGTTTGGAAGCACAAACGGCGTTCGAAATTGTCTCGATCGATATTGCGGATATCGATGTGGGCGACAACATCGGGGCTCGGCTGCAGGCCGATCAGGCCGAAGCGGACATGCGAGTGGCCCAGGCCCGGGCGGAACAGCGACGGGCCGAGTTCTACGCCAGGGAACAGGAAATGTTCGCCAAGATCCAGGAAAGCCGCGCGAAAGTCGTGTTGGCCGAAGCCGAAGTCCCGCGAGCCATTGCCGAATCGTTCAACACCGGCAAATTGGGATTGCTCGATTATTACGAATTGAACAACGTGCAGGCCGATACCAAGATGCGTTCGGCCATCGCGGGCGAAGTTCCCTCGATCCCCGGAAATGCAAATTGATCCTGGTCAAAATTTAGGGCGGTGACGTGGCAGAAACCGGTTAGAATAGAGGTGGCAGGTGCTGCCAGCATCCGCCGCCACGTTTTTCGGAGAGTTCCACAACGGCAGTTCAGACCTGACCGTGCAGAGAAAGTTCTCATCGCGAATTGTTGAAGTCAGCGATGAGCGGAGTAAGACAATGAACCACAGCTTCGAACCACTGTTGTCCGCAGGCATTCAGGAGCTGTTCGGCCTGATTATTTTCGCGGTTTGGATCATTGGCTGGATCATCAAGTCGGCTCAAGGCAGCAATCAACAACTGCCTCCCCCCGTGCAGCGTCCGGGGAAACGGCGGGAAGAGCGGAATGCCGACGAACTGGATGCGTTCCTGCAGCAAGTCAATCGCCAACCCGAACAGCAGCGGAAGAATCAGCCGAATCGTGGCGGCGACAACCGCTCCCGCCCGCAAGCGCCTAGCAATCAGCCGGCTGGTGCTCAGCGAACTCCTGCCAAGACGGTGCAGCGCCAGCAGCCGGCACAACCTGCCCGGCGGTTGGTCGATGATACCGCGGCTCGTCGTGAGGCGGCCGGTTTGGGAGCCAGCGGAAGCGACAGCGTGGCGCAGCATGTTCGCGAGCGGATGGGCGAGCGCATCGCCGAAGAAGCCAAGCGCGATGTCGGTCAGGACATCAAAGAGAGTGTCTTGCACAATATGGGGACCGGACTGGTCGCCCCGGTGGAAACGGGCACGAGCGTCCGCAAGACGGCGACCCAGCTCTTCGCGAAAGAACCGCCCACCGCGGCCGAGTGCTGTTCCACCATTCGGATGGAATCGTTGCGAAAGATGCTCGGCAATCCGGATAGCATCCGGCAAGCCATTGTCATCCAGGAGATTTTGAATCGACCGAAGTGCTTGAGATAAGGGTCGGGCCGTTCGGAATGCCTCGCCCGTAAGGCTCAGCCGCCAGATTGATCATGGTAGACCCCATCATAAAGGACCCTGAAGTTGCGGTGGCCCGACGTGCCGCCGACGGTCGCTCCAGCACTGCGCCGGATGACGCTGGCGATTCCCGGCCGCAAGTGCTGCTACTTTCAGGTCGTTTTCAAGTACGTGGCAGTTGCACGTATACATTGCGCCTCGCGAAGCACCTGCCGGACAGCGGAATTCGTCCCCTGGTTGTCTGCCCCAACGCCCGCCTTGTCGAAGCCAAGCAGCGGCGCGAGCTGGGGATTCGCGAGTACCCGTATCTCGACGTCCCCTTCTATAACCGGCTGATTCTGCACCGTGTCGTCCATGACCTGGGCGAACAGATTCCCGACTTAATTCACGTGCAGTCGCGCCGCGTCCTGCGGCAGGGAAAATGGTTGGCACGCAGGTTGAATCGTCCCTATGTCCTGACCGTTCACGACTATCTCAGCCCTCAGGAAAGGGTCCAGCTCAACGATCCGCTGTGTGCCCAGGTCATCACCGTCAGCGAGTCAGTCAAGCGCGACTTGATCGCAAAGACGGGGGTGCGGCCGGAAATCGTGACGGTGATTCCAAGCGGCGTGGATTTGAATGTTGAAGCGAGAGCCGAGCCGATTCTCGATCCGGGACACGTCCCCATCATTGGGACTGCCGGTCCGTTGGAGACCGTCAAGGGGCTCCCTTTCTTCCTGGGTGCGGCGTCGCGTGTGCTGCAGACGGGGCGCGATGTGGAATTCCTGGTCGCCGGAGCTGGTCCCGAAGAGGCTAATCTACGGCGACTGGCTCGCGAGTTGGGCGTCTCATCGAAAGTGACTTTCGTCCCCTACATGTTGAATTTTTCCGAGTCGCTGTCGGCGATGGACATTTTCTGCCTGCCGTCGCTGCAGCAGGGGCTGGGGACCATTATGCTGGAAGCGATGGCCTCGGGAATCCCGGTCATCGCGTCACGCGTCGGTGGTGTGTACGGTGTGATTCACGATCAGCACAACGGACTGCTGGTCCCGCCGTCGAACAGCCGGCAACTCGCAGACCGGATTCTGGAATTGCTCTGCGACCCGCTCCGCGCCCGCCACATCGGCGAGAACGGCCGCGAACTCGTGCAGGAAGAATTCGGCCTGCACCGCATGGTTGGATTGACTGCGGAACTGTATCAGCGAGTGATCGACACCGCGTCTTCTGTTGCGACAACGTGACGCTGATCTTCAAAGAATGCGCGCATCAAATCCCCTGTCTTTCACGGTGATCTTCGCATCGATCCCAGAGGTCCCAGTTGTCCTATCAGTCCCACTACAGTCCCCGATGCGAAGACTGCCAAAGGGGAACAATTGGACCTAAAAAGAGCAGTTTACCCAACATGTCGTTGCGTCCCAAATTGACAGTCGATCACGTGAAATCAAGCGTTTACCACGTATCCCATCGTCCAGTTGAGACTTAGGAACAACGCTCGGACTAACGATTTTTTCGACGTGTTCAGGTCTCATTCCGACCAGAATTTTGACTTGCGTTGCGGGTTGACTCGACGTGATGTTGAGTTAGGTCGGAATTATTTTCGCCAACAGCTTAAATCGTATGGATTTCCGATTGACAGTACTTTCCAAAGCCGATAAATAAAAAGTCGTTAGGCGAATCCAAGTCGTAGTGTATGCTGATCAGGGACGATTCAGCCTCGACGCAGAGGACTGCAACCGATCGCTGCCACTGTGGGTGCCAGGGCAGGCAAAGATCTTTTTCCTAGTGCACCGCAATCAAAGGAGCCACGGAAATGGCTGACAAGAAGCCCGCTGCCAAGAAGGAAACCGCCGCCCCCAAGTCCACGAAGGCTAAGGCAGGCGCCAAGCCAGCCGCCAAGCCCGCCAAGAAGAAGTAAGTCTTCGCAGGGCGATCCGCCAACCGGCGGAGAAACGCAACCAAACTCCAACAGGCTGAGCAGTTTTGCTCGGCCTGTTGTCTTTCTTTGGCATTTGGCATAGTCCGAGAAACAGACGGCGTAGGGTCGGGCGTGCGAATTTTCGAAATTGGCTGCCACCGACTCGATTATTCAGCCCGACTCACACCGGCCAATTTCGAAAACTCGCACGCCCGATCCCCGAGTGCGCATTCCGCGTTTCCTCTCCTCTTTAAAGGACAGGCATCTTTTTGGGGTGATTGCGAAAGACAGCTCGCGTCTCTTAGCCCGACTTGCGGCGTAGGTACGCACACAATATGCCTGTCCTTTTACGGCCCGACCCTTGGATCTGGCCCGCAGAGATGAATTGCGATCCCCGTCGTGTTAAATTGGGAACTCAGTCAATTCATGACGTCTATCTGGTCAGATCATTTGCTACAGTAGCTGTGTCCGAGTTCCGGAACATTCTTAAGGGGTGGCTAAGATGCCCGTCCGCGTGCGTTGTCCGCAGTGCGAAAAAGTGATCAATGCGCCAGACGCAGCCCGCGGCAAGGCGGTGAAATGTCCTGATTGTCAGGGGCGTGTCCCCGTCCCGGCCAGCGAATCGGCATCCGCTCCGCCGGCGAAGGGCAGCGCCGCGAAGCCAGAATCCAAGCCCGCTGCCAAGCCGGCCGCGAAGCCCGCTCCCGCCAAGAAAAAGGCGGCCGACGATGACGAGGACTTCCTTGCCAAACTCGATCTGAGTCGCTCGGAAGATCGCAACACCAAGGTCTGCCCCAAATGCGGAGAGGTCGTCGATGAAGAAGACACCGAGTGCGCGAGTTGTGGCATTGATCTGCAAACCGGCGGCTTGGGCAAGACCGCTCGCAAAGCCCGCATGAAAGGGGCCGATCCCAACGACTTCTACGGCAGGGCCTGGAAAGACGGACTCGAATTCGTCAAACAGAACTTCGGCATCACGATCAACAGTTGGATCAATGTCATGATCCTGTTCGCGGGATCCACGACAGCCCTGGGATTGGCCGCACTCTTCAAGAAACTCGAACACCCGCCCTCCGCGTTGTTCTTTCTTGTACTGGGCATCTTGGGCACGCTGGGAATCTACGGCTGGTTCCTCTCCCTGTCGGCAAAAGTCGTATCGTTTTCCCTCGAAAAGCAGATCAAGCTGGATCGCACGAGTTTTGAAATCTTCACCGCCATCGCCACCGGGGTGAGTTGGGCCATCTGGACCGTCGCCGCCGCAGTTCCCTTCCTGCCGATTATTGCACCGGTCTATTTCTTCACCAAAGACAGCGGTGAAGCCGTCAACTACGGAGTGACCGCGCTGGTGGCTCTGTTCTTCGCCTGGTTGCCCATTCCCTGTGTCATCCCGCACCGCGCGATGCCCGTAAGTTGGATGATCTGGGTTTCACCCCTGATGTGGAAGATCGCGCTCAAGAACCTCGGCGGGGTGCTGTTCACCTGGGTGGTGGCCTTCGTGACCTGGCTGCCCATCGGCCTGTTGATCCTGTGCGAAGTGCTGATTCTCAAGAGCTTCCTGGTTTGCACATTGGGCGCATTTGGGATCAAGGAGACTGGCATTGAAGCGCAGACGGCCGCCGCTAACTTCACCTTCTCGGGGGGTACGATCGGCATCGTCGGGGCGATCTTTGTCGTGATTGGAGCATTGATCTTGCGAGTCGCGGTCCTCTTCTTGTTTACGTGCTGGGCAATGTACATGTTGCGAGTGGTTGCTCAGTTCACGTTCTATAACAAGAAGGGACTGGAACTGATCGGCGAGGTCAAGGAAAAGGCCTATGTCGCGAAGAAGGTCAAACTGGGTCCCGACGGCGAACCCATCGACACCACCAGCAACATCATGGGATACCTCACCGTCGTGTTTGGCGTGGTGCTCCTCTACGGTGCAACGTGCATGATCATGGCCTCAGCGGCCCCCGACTACATCCCGATGCCCAAGTTCATCGCTCAAAAGCTGGGACTGGTTCCCAAGTGATTTGCAAAGAATAAAAAACGGCCTGGGGATGGAGGTCACCCAGGCCGTTCGGTTCGTCGAACTCAGTCGGAACTATCCGAGGAATACTCTTCGGAGAGTGGAGCGTCAGGAGTCGCCCCCTCAGCCTTACCGCAGACCGAAGAGGTTGGCCAACGTGTTGCGAGCACGGCTGGCACCGGTTTGCTGGTCGCGAATCCGAGCCGGGAAGTAGGCTTCGGGTTCAGCGGCCGGCGGGGCCGGGGCCGGAGCAGCTTCACCAGCGGGAGCCGGTGCGGCAGCAGGAGCCGGAGCGGGAACGACACCCATCGGGGCCGGACCGCAATTCGTTGACGCAGCAGGACCACAGTTCGTGGCGGCCGGGCCACAGCTACCAGCGGCCGGGCCACAACCATTCGCACCGCAAGTGCTGGTCGCACCGCAGGGCAGGCTGCACGCATCGGCAACTTCGTAACCGCAGCGGCACAGGGCCTTCTCGGCATACTTACGAACCTTCTTGTCACAATCACCCAGGGCACACATCAGAGCCTGAGCAACCTTGTCGTTGCAGCAGCAGGGATGGCACTTGAGTTGGCTTCCAATCTGGCAAGCCGCTTCAGCACGAACGCGTTCGTCGCAGTCATTCAAGGCGTAGACGAAAGCGCACATGATTTCCGGGTTGCACGAGCAGTCACACTTGCCCAGCCGGCGAATCGCATGGCAGCGATCCTTGGCGTAGCAGGCAGTCTGTGACGAGTAAATCCACTGAGCGATTCCACAAGCTGCGGCAGAGCCACAGCCAGCGGAAGGAGCGCCACAGCTGGTCGCAGGACCACAGTTACGAGCACCACAGTTGGCAGCGGCAGGACCGCAGTTGCCAGCCGGAGCAGCACAGTTCGCAGCAGCAGCGGGACCGCACGCGGCGGGACCACAGTTGCCAGCGGGTGCGGCACAGTTGGCGGCAGCAGCGGGACCGCAGTTCGCGGCAGCCGGACCACAGTTGGCACCGGCAGGACCACAATTGCGAGCCGGAGCGGCACAGTTGGCGGCAGCAGCGGGACCGCAATTCGCGGCAGCCGGGCCACAGTTGGCAGCGGCGGGACCACAGTTACCAGCCGGAGCAGCACAGTTGGCGGCAGCCGGACCGCAGTTGGCAGCGCCAGGACCGCAGTTGCCAGCAGGCCGGGCACCACAGTTGGCACCAGCGGGACCGCAGTTGCCTGCAGGACCACAAGCCGCACCGTTGTTGCCACAGCCACCGTTGCAACCAGTGTTACCACAGTTGTTGCAGCAGCCACGCTTGCTCTTCGGGCAGCAGCTTCCCTTGCCATTGCCACAGCAGTTGTCATAGCTCGCTGGCTTGACGCACTGCCGTTGATAGCCATGCACCGACGGGCAGGTCGGTCGCACGACAACGGGTTTGTACATAATCCGAGGCTGACAGCAGGCGGGTTGATCAGATGGCCCGCAGCCACAGCTCTTACCAGCTCCGCATTGCATCATCCCGGCTTCTGCCACAGCCGACATGCACAAAGACGTAAGCACGACACTACAGATCCTCAACCATTTCATAATCCAGCGTCTCCCTTCCCTTGGAATCGATGCTTTGGCCGACTCGACCGCAGAAACGTCGAATGCTCGTAGCTTTCGAGGTCCGTAACGGTTTGAGTTCGACTACCGTCCGTATGAGCGCCGCAAGAGAGCGGACCTCATCCAGCTACCGCAGTGAGCACGGTCAACCGGCCAACACCTTCCGTGTGTCCCTAGTAAAATCATCGGTGCCGTCGGGGTACTCCGATCCCCGATGGACTCCTCGGCTTGTCCGACGGTTCCGTGATCCCCGAACCCATCAGGGCCAGGGGGCGGAACTGCCAGAGATATCGTCCGCACCTAAAGCACTCCTTGAACTTCTCAACCTGTTATCAGACCAAAGAGTTAGGGCGATTTTACGTCAGTCTGTACGACCCGTAACGCATAGTTAAAATAGACACGACTTTGCCGACAGAGTCTTCGTTACAGTCGTTAAACCTTGTCGAAGATAGACAGGACTGCGCAAGTTGGAGAAGCAACAGGCCAAGATTCACGTTGTGCCGCTTGTGCCTGTGGACGGTCCTTTCGAGACGATTCGAGCGGTTCTGAGGGGATCAAAACCCGGCCAATGGTCAGGCTCTTAAGGATCGGTAGAGGACTGAAATCCGATCAAAACCCTACGACCCGGCGATATCAGCCCTTTTGAAACTCCCGCAACAAGATCGTGGCATACGAACCGCTGGGCAACGTGAATCGAAATCGCAGCCCTGCGGCCTCCTGCTGCACTTCCAGGTCACCCGGCAAGATCAGATACGGCCGCCGCGTGCCGCTGGTCAAATCCGGAAATCGGCTGAAGTGCTCCACCGTCAGTCCCGACTTCTCCAAGAGCTGGGCCTCGTGCTCCGCGACTGTGCCCGCAGCCAACTTCATCTTGGGGCCAAACATTGGTCCGGTCGGCAACACTTCGCGACTGTCAAACCGCGGCTGATCCGCCGCAACATCCTCGCAGACAAAGACTCCCCCCGAGGCTGCCACTTGCAGCACATCACCCGCGATCACCTGGTGTAAGTGTCCCGTCAGCAAGCGTGTCGCCAGGGCCTGATTGAAGAGGACAGACTGAGCGGCCGACAGCGCGAGCTTCAACAGAAAACGACGACGAGCAGGGTGAATATCCTCGGGGACCTTTTCACCTCTTAATAGGTCGAACCCCAATTGAGCCGTTTCGCCATCGATCCCGAATCGTTGATCACCGAAGTAGTTCGGAACCCCCACCTGTTGGAGACGTGAAGCAATCGGGAACGCCATCTCGAGCGAATCCGGCGGTACATTCCTCAGCAAGATCGAAAACCGATTGCCCCGCAGGTGGCCGGTTCGCAGCTTGTTCCCGTGCAGCGTGGCACTCAGCACACGCACTTGCGGCGACTCCAGCGAGCCGACGCCATCGGCAAACTTCGCGGGAATCGATACAAATTGCCGCGCGACCGCATGGCGATCCTTCAGTGCCGCGACACCGATATCCCTGTTCGCCATCCGCAGCGTCTGCACGATCTGCCGCGTCAATTGCTCGGTCGTGATGCCCGTCTTCTCAATCCATAAGAAGAGGTGCTCGCCGACACCGGACGGGAGATACGCCGGGATCTCTTCAACTTCAAAATCCCCCGGCTCCTGTTTGAGCTCGCCCCCAATGCCAGGCAGATCCGCAGTGAAATAAGGAAGAGGCGTGTCGAGCGAGGCAATATCAGACGTCATAAAGTCTATCGATCCGGACCGTAAGGGATGGGATCGCCAATTCGCAGTGGTGGAGTTAGTTCGTAGAGCTTGTTCCAGCAAGTCTAACGAATCCGGACAAGGCTGCCCATTACGACCGACCAGGCGAGCCCGGTGGCGTCAGCCCCGGGATTTTTCTACGTGGCCGACGCTAGCAGCGTCGGCCACGTGGCGCAGAGCCTATCCCACGATCTGCTCCACCACATGCCCCTCATTCACAGTCGGCCGTTCGGGTCGCCCCTGATGCAGGAACAACAGTTGCTCGTGGTCGAGTCCCATCAGGTCCAAAATTGTCGCATGCAAATCATGCACATGAACACGGTTCTCGATGGCGTGCAAACCAAAGTCGTCCGTCTGGCCGACGATCTGACCACCCTTTACCCCTCCACCCGCCAGCCACATGGAAAACCCATACGGGTTGTGATCGCGCCCATCCCCTTTTTCCGACATCGCCGTCCGGCCAAACTCACCACCCCAGATCACCAGCGTTGATTCCAACAATCCCCGCCGCTTGAGATCTTTCAACAGCGCCGCAATCGGTTGATCGGTTTGACGGCAGAATTTGGTATGATTTTCTTCGATCTTCGTGTGCGCGTCCCACTGGCTTCCCGAGCCTGAATACAACTGAATAAACCGCACTCCACGCTCGACCAGCCGCCGTGCCAGCAGACAGTTCCGCCCAAACACCGCCGTCTCCGGAGCATTCATCCCGTACAACTGCTGCGTCTCCGCCGTTTCATCCGCCAGGTCCACCGCTTGAGGCGCATGCGATTGCATCCGATAAGCCAGCTCATAGGCCGCAATGCGGGCCTCCAGCTCGGTGTCCTGAGGCCGGCGTTCGAGATGCTGGCGGTTCAACTGGGCAATAAAATCCAGTTGCTGCCGCTGCTGTGGTCCCGACAATCCGGCAGGCGGGCTGAGATGCAGGATGGGATCTTTCCCATTGCGAAACCGAGTTCCCTGGTAGGTCGCCGGCATGAATCCAGTCCCCCAGACCCGGCTGCCCCCTGGCGGCTCCCGATCCCCGTCCAACAGGACCACGAATCCAGGCAGGTTTTGATTCTCAGAACCCAATCCATACGTCGCCCAGGCACCCAGGCTCGGCCGCCCGGCGAGAATGCTGCCCGTATTCATCTGGCACACCGACCCGACATGATTCAAGCCATTGGCCCAGCACGAACGAATCACGCACAGGTCGTCCACACATTCGGCCAATTGGGGATACCAATCCGATACGGGAATCCCCGACTGTCCCGACTGCGTCCATTTTCGCCTACTGGCCAGCAACGGGTTCTCTGTCACCCCCATCGGCGTGATGACGCGTTTGATCGACTTGGGCAACGGCTGCCCGGCGAACTCATTGACCTTGGGCTTCGGATCAAACGTATCGAGGTGACTTGGCCCGCCATCCATAAACAGGAAGATGACACTCTTCGCAGTCCCGTCGAAATGCCCCTTCCGCGGAGCCAGTGGATTCAGAGACACCCCACGTTCCGCGCCAGCAACCACACCATCCCGGGCCAGCAAACTCAACAAGGCCAAAGAACCAAACCCCGCCCCCGCCTGGCAGAGAAACTCGCGCCGGCTCCGCGGTTGAGACACACCGTGACCAACACCACCAACACCAGCCAACAAATCAGGATTCGAATTCGGGCGATATCCATCATCCATCACGATCTCCCAGCGAATTCACCGCGCAACGTAAACCACCATTACGACTGATCCCGAATCAAAATGCAACGCGACTTATACCAAGCCAGCCACACCTCCAACTAAAGGACAGGCATATTATCTGGTTCGAGTGCAACAGAAAAGACGAACAGTCGTTAGTTCGCCCGATCTAGCCAAATAAAATGCCTGTCCTTTTGTTGCGAGCAACTACGAAACGCTGACTGAAAGCCTATGCCCGAGAAGGACTTCCGATTAATTTCGTCGGACGCGATTCAGCACCCACAGACCCACTATTGCCAGCAACCCATTCGCCAGCCACATGACGGCTCCGGGGTGGATATTCCCATTCGACTTACATACGGTGATGCAGCCTATGATGATCGGGTAGTAGCTCATCAGAATGGGAAAAAAGCAGAACGCAAACGTCATCAAGAATGAACGTCGCGATTGCCAGATCGAAAATGGAGTCCCCAGCAGTGCGAAAAAAAAACAACTGCACGACAGGGCAAACCGGCTGTGAATTTCCGTGCGGACCTTGTTGAAGCGATCCGTGTGTTGATCAATCTGGAATTGATAGTGCAAGAAATCTGGTCGGAGGAACGCCTCAAAATCACCGCGGGACAACGCCAAGGTCGTCGCCATCAACCGCGTCTGATTCAGTTCCGTGCGCCTCTCGTTCAGCCAGATCAACTCATCTTCCAACTGCTTGATCGTTAAATCACGCGGCACCTTGCGCTTGGAATCTCGGTCGGGAATCGGAAATCGTTGCTCCTGCGTCCGCATCTTGCTATGAAATGTTCCTCGCTCGACATACGCATTCTGCAGCTTCAATACGACTTCTTTTCGATCCAGATCAAAGTCGATGCCTGCCCGCTCAGCTTCCACTGTCAACACGGTGCCCCCCGCCTGACGATAGCGGAACGTCGGCTTGATGAGGGTTCGGCCCTGGACGGCGAACACCGAAATTGAAATATTCGTCCGGGGATCAACGATATGTCCGTTGGTCCGCAACGTGTCCAGAAAAATATCTTCCGTTGCCAACCAGACCGTTTCCTGGATCCGTTCACGCGCCCACGGAATGAACTGATCTGTCAGGATCAAGGTGCCGACACTCAGCACGCCTCCGAAAAACAGGGACGGCCAGATAACGGACATCACGCTGATGCCGGCCGCTTTACACGCCGTGATTTCTTGATCGCCACCCATGCGTCCATAGACGACGCAGACCGTCAATAATAGAGTCGCCGGGATCGCGAACGGCAGCAGGCTGGGGACC
>CAMAVF010000084.1 GCA_945861445.1 Planctomicrobium piriforme
GCCGGAGGCTGCCTCGAAAGCCTCCGGCGGTCGCCGAGCTAAAGCTCGTCTTCGGCTCGGCGGGAGCCTCGCCCTCCCATTTCAAACATGAGCTCAGACAACTCATCCTGCAATCACAAAGGTCCCGTCCCATGCTGAACCGCCGCGAAGTCCTCACCAGTCTGGGAGCATGTGCCGCGTCGATTCCGGCGATCAGTTGGGCTGCCGAACCCGCACCTGCGGCGTCATCGAAAGAGCCGTTTGGCTATTGCTTCAATACCAGCACGATTCGCGGTCAGGAGTTGGGAATTGTCCGTGAGGTCGAAATCGCGGCTCAGGCCGGATACCGGGGCATCGAGCCGTGGATGGGAACGCTCGAAAAATACGTGCAAGGGGGCGGGTCGCTTAAAGATCTGGGCAAGAAGATCGCGGACCTGGGGCTGTCGGTCGAGAGCGCCATCGGGTTCGCCAATTGGATCGTCGATGATGAAGCAGCCCGTCAGAAGGGCTTGGAACACGCCAAACGCGACATGGATGTGCTGGTCCAGATCGGGGGCAAGCGGATCGCGGCACCTCCCGCTGGCGCGACCAACGCCCCCCTGACAGACCTGAGCAAAATCGCGGAACGCTATCACGCCCTGTGCGAAGTCGGCCGCCAGACGGGGATCGTACCGCAGTTGGAGGTCTGGGGTTTTTCCAAGACCCTCAGCAGACTCTCCGAGACCATGTACGCGGTCGTCGCCAGCGGACATCCCAACGCCTGTGTCCTGCCCGATATCTATCATCTACACAAGGGAGGCTCGGCGTTCGACAGCTTGAAGCTGCTGGGAGGGCAGGGGGTGCATGTCTTCCATGTGAATGATTATCCGGCAACTCCCGAACGAGCGACGATCACCGACGCGGACCGTGTTTATCTCGGAGATGGCATTGCCCCGTCGAAGATGATTCTGCAGACGCTCTATCGCAACGGGTTCCGCGGGATGTTGTCGCTGGAACTCTTCAATCGCGAATACTGGAAACAAGATCCACTGCTCGTCGCCAAGACCGGCTTGGAAAAAATCCGCGAGACTGTGTTAAAGAGCTGGGACTGAACGCCGGAGGATGGGCACTCTTGCCCGTCCCCGTTTGAGGTCATCGATCCACAGATTTCGCAGATGGCACAGATCGGATTCCACTTCTCAACATCTGCGTCATCTGCGAAATCTGTGGATGACTCTGCTCTGAGCTAATAACCAGATAGTTTCTGAATGACCGGGGAGACGGGCAAGAGTGCCCATCCTACGATTCGCCAATCACGCCTTGAGCTTGATCCCCCGAGTGGTGCGGTGTCACCTTGGGCTTCAAGATGCAATAGAACACAGGAACCCGCAGCGTCAGCGAGGGCGTGGTTACAAGTTGCCCTCGCTGACGCTGCGGGTTACCTGAGCGGCACTCCGCTTGCTTATTGAGGAGACAATGAATAATGCGGGTTAGCGAGCATTCCGCAGTCTATACGCGAGGAGATGCACTCGCTTGCGCTTCGAGCTTGTATTGCGTTCACTTCGTGACCCTAACAGCCTGTTGAAAAAGGTGTCTGGAACTCTCCGAACGTCGAAAACAACGCTCGATTCCGTGTGGTTGGCAAAGTTCCAGACACCTTTTTCAACAGGCTGCTAAGGCGTCATCTGCTGGCCAAGAGTGGCGCTGTATTGAATGGACGCTTTAGCGTAGTTCGCACGGCTCGTGATGAAGAGACGGTACGTTTCCCGGAAGTTGCGTTGCGCATCCAGAGCGTCCAATAACGGCCGCCCGCCTGCTTCGTAGGCCCCGTTGATGCTGTCGCGCACCTGCTTGGCAATTTCCAGTTGCTCCTGGGCCACGGCCCGTGCATTGGCTGCAGATGTGACAAGATCCTGAGTGGCTTTGACGATCTCGCCCCGTAAAGCGACGCGACGCGCTTCCAACTGGTATCCCACCTGAGCCGACACCGAGGCGGCCTTGGCCTGGTTGCCCTGATTGCGGTCAAAAATCGGCACGGACATCGTCAGATTGGCCAGCCACGAATCGGCATCCGGAAACCCGATTGCCTTGTTCTGATATTGCCGCGTGTAGCCGAAACTGGGAATCAGCGTCGGAAAGGCTTTCCTCCGTTCTGATTCAATGACCGCATCCGCCTGGGCAATTTTCCAACGCGCGGCCTCCAGGTCGGGACGATTCTGATCCGCGATGACCACCGCTTCATCGATCGGCAGCGGTTCGATCAACTGCGACGATTCCAATGTTCCGACGACATCGAAGGCTGGATCCGTGTCATCTCGACCCAGCAGGACGCGTAACTTGGCGACGGCCGCGACGACGGCATTTTCCGCATCGCGCAACGATTGCTCACTCCTGAGCCGATCGAGTCGAATGCGATTGAGATCCACTTGAGCCCGGCCACCGTTCTCCACCGCCGAACTGGTGAGAGTTTCAATCTTGAGGAAGTTCTCGACGTCTTGTCGGGCCACATCACGGAGCGCCTTGGCCTCCAGGACCCCATAATAGTTGAGAGCGGCTTCGAGGACTCTCTGCCGGATCAAATCCTGATACTCCGACTGACTGACCCGCACGCCCAGATCGGTGGCTCGCATTTGTGCGGCCCGCTTCCCGAATAGGAACCAATCGATCGGATAGGACAGGATCGCATCAAATTGAGGCGGTCCGCCTTGCCGAGTCGGGGAAAAAGTGTGTGTCAAAGGCAATAGCTGAATATCAGTAAAAAACTGCGGATTCGGGACCAACGAGGCCGTGAGGGCATCGGCATTACTCTGATTGATGACTTCAAAGCCGGCGCGGATGACAGGGTCCGCGATCAGGCAGAAGTTGATGGTCTGATCCAGATTGATTCCCGCGGCCCCCTCGGGCGACTGAATCTCGATGGCCGTCTCCACCGGAGTGCTGTTGGGCAGGGCAGGGAGTGCTGGTGTGGCAGGCAGTTGCTCTTTCGATTCTCCCTCGCCAACAGCCGGAACCTTGATGCCAGCCTTCTCCGGACCCGCGGAATCTGTCTGAGAATACGCGACCTGTTGAATGACCGGTTTCGTTTCGAGACCGGACTTGGTGAAAATCGAAACCCGAGCGGTGGAGTCAGTTGTGGGAGCCGGCTGATAGCCGGCCTGGGTGACGGTCGGCAACGCTTCATCGCCGTGCTGTCCCCGGGCGACAACGTCCTGCTTTACCGCAGATTTCTTTCTCACGGCTTTCTGCCCACTTTCGGCCGTGGTTTCGTCGGCTGTCCCATGTGGACTGGAGATCGATACCCGCTCATATTTGCTGTCGAATGTCGCGCAACCAGCGAGCGCAACCAGGCCCCAGCAGAGCGTGGAAATCCCGATATTTGACGAGGCTTGTGACACGATATGAGGCTTCTTTTACCGATTGGACTCGGTCATGCAGCACCGTGGATAAAACATCCACGTGACGCAGCGACCTGCCAGTCAAAGTTGGCATGCAGCACACGAGAAGGGCGTCTCGAATGGGAAATGATTGGGGATAGGCAACGGAGGGAATGCGCGGGGTTGTGCTTATCGCATAAGATGGAAATCGCAGCAAGCCGAGTTTTTTGGTCAAATTTCCAGGCGGTCTGGATCCGTTGGTTCAATGCATCCCATTGAAATTCATGGGACGGATGGGACGAATGACAAAACACTGAATCGTATGGCCATTACACAAGCAGCCCGGCCATTGAGCCGGGCTGCTTGTGTAATGGTGTTGTGAAATACGTGTTCTTAAAAGAACTCGTGGGCTTCCTGCATGATTTCCGGGTACAGCGTGCGGTTTGCTCCGGTGGCTTCGGCGAGCGAGACGTTCACGATATTCATGCCTCGCAGGGCGACCATCTGGCCCCACTTGCCTTCCACCACCAACCGACCGGCGTGGATTCCCAGCCGGGTCCCCAGCACGCGATCAAATGCCGTCGGTGAGCCGCCCCGTTGCATGTGGCCCAGGATGACCGCACGCGTGGGAATCTCGGTCTTCTGCTTGATGATCTCAGCGACCTGGTCACCCACGCCACCCAGTTGCACATGGCCGAATGAATCGACTTCGCCCGATTTCTTGACCATGCCAGCGGGCAGTTCAATCCCTTCGCTGACGACGACGATACCCCACATCTTGCCGGCTGCACGGCGCTTTTTCAGGACGTCGCACATCTTCTCGATGTCGACCGGTTCCTCGGGGACCAGGATGTAGTCGGCTCCGCCCGCGATTCCGGCGAACGCGGCAATCCAGCCGGCATGGCGGCCCATCGTTTCCACCACGATAACGCGGCGATGCGATTCGGCCGTCGTGCGGCAGCGGTCGATCGCTTCCATGCAGATGTTGAGAGCCGTATCGAAGCCGAAAGTGTAGTCGGTCGCACAGAGATCGTTGTCGATCGTCTTGGGGCAACCGACCGTCTTCAACTGGTATTTCTCGTGCAGTTTGCGAGCCACTCCCAACGTGTCGTCGCCACCGATGGCGATCAGTGCGTCGATGCCCAGCTTCTTGAACGACGCCTGCAGTTGCGGGACGTTCTTCGCTTCCGTGGCGTCGTCCTTGAAAAGATTGGTCCGGGAAGAGAACAGAATGGTTCCCCCCTTGTCGATGATGCCGTCGGTGACCGCGGTGGTCAGCGGAATCGATGTGCCTTCAATGGCACCTTTCCAACCTTCCAACAGTCCGATGCACTCGTGCCCGGCATTGGTCAAGGTTTGGACGGCACCGCGAATCACCGGGTTCAAACCGGGGCAGTCACCGCCGCCGGTCAATAATGCAACTTTCATAATGTGAGTCTCATTTTGAGTTCTTGATACGGAATATTCGTCACTGATTAGGGCCGTCGGGAGGGTGAGGCTCCTGCCGAACCGCTTAGTCGCGAGAGCCGCTGCGGTTCGGCAGGAGCCTCACCCTCCCAGTAGCTGAAAACGCTTCGTTCGCGGAACGAACAACGATTTTCGGCTATTTGGCCCCGCCTGTAAACGACCACGTGCGTTCGATGTAGGTCGTGTCAACGTTTCCGGCGGCGAAGTCGGCGTTCTCGAAGATCTCTCGCAGCAGCGGAATCGTCGTCTTGATGCCTTCGACCGTGAATTCCGCCAGGGCCCGCCGCATCGTGGCGAACGACTCTTCCCGGGTCGGACGATGAACGATCATTTTGCCGATCAGTGAGTCGTAATACGGCGGGACGACATAGCCTTCGTAAACATGCGAGTCCCAACGCACACCGGGGCCACCGGGGACGCGCAGCCTGGTGATCTTACCCGGCGAGCCGCGGAAGTTGTTCGCGGGATCTTCGGCATTGATGCGGACTTCGATCGCCGACCCATTGCAAGGAATGTTCTTCTGTTTCCACGGCAGGACTTCCCCCGCAGCGATGCGAATCTGTTGCTGGACCAGGTCGGTTCCCGTCACCATTTCGGAGACCGGGTGTTCGACCTGAATCCGGGCATTCACTTCAATGAAGTAGAAGTTGTGATCGGCGTCGACCAGGAATTCACACGTACCGGCGTTCGTGTAGCCGGCCGTCTTGATCAGTCGCACGGCCGCCTTGCACATCTCTTCACGCACGGCGAGTGGAAGGTTGGGGGCGGGACTTTCTTCGACCAGTTTCTGGTGCCGGCGTTGCAGGCTGCAGTCGCGTTCCCACAGATGCACCGCGTTGCCGTGGTGATCGGCGATAACCTGGACTTCCACGTGACGTGGTTTGGAGATGAATTTCTCCAGGTACACGCCGCCATTTTTGAAGGCACTCTCGGCTTCGATGGCAGCCGATTTCAGGCCCGATTTCAATGTCGCCACGTCAGTCGCAATGCGCATCCCCTTGCCGCCGCCACCGGCCGTGGCCTTGATGAGCACCGGGTAGCCAATCTGGGCCGCCACGCGGACGGCTTCGCCTTCATCGGTCAGCAGTCCCTCGCTGCCCGGAACTGTCGGGACCTTGGCTTCGCGGGCGATCAACTTCGCACTGACCTTGTCCCCCAGCTTCGCCATCGCCTCGTGTGAAGGGCCGATGAACTCGATCTTGCACGTCCGGCAAACCTCGGCGAAATGCGCATTTTCCGAGAGAAAACCGTATCCCGGGTGAATGGCCTGGACATTCCCGACTTCGGCCGCGCTGATGATCCGATTGATCATCAGGTAGCTGTCGACCGCCGCCGGGGGCCCGATACAGATCGCTTCGTTCGCCAATGTCAGGTAGTGCGCGTCCCGGTCGGCCTGACTGAAAACGGCAACCGTCTCAATCCCCATTTCACGGCAGGCACGAATCACTCGCAGCGCAATTTCGCCACGGTTAGCAACCAGGATGCGTTGAAACATGTTCCGAGTATTCTCGAGTCTATGCAGGAAGCGGGACTATGGCTTCACGCGGAAGAGCGGCTGACCAAATTCGACGGTGTCCGCGTTGTTGACCAGAATTTCGGTCACCGTCCCCGACACGTCGGCGGTAATCTGATTGTAGACCTTCATGGCCTCGATCAGACACACGACTGTATCCGGTTTGACCGTTGCTCCGATTTTCAAGAACGGTGGATCATCCGGAGACGGTGACGCATAGAACGTCCCGACCGTGGGGCTCTTAATGACAATCGACCCATCATTCACCGGGGCAGCAGGGGCCGCAGGTGTACTCGGGGCCGCCGGGGCTGGCGCGGCAGCGTGAGCCTGTGGCTGCGGCATGTAGCCTTGCGGCGCCGCCATGACCGAGACGTTCTGCGGACCACGCCGCAGACGGCAGCGTTGTTCTCCGTTTTGCAAGTCGACCTCACTCAGGTCGTGCTTTTCCATCAGGGTGATAAGTTCGCGCAGCCGTTCCAGGTCTAACGGCACGCCCGCTGATTTACCTTCGGCCATAAGCGTTTGTCTTTCGCGGGTTAGTACTGGCTGACAGGAACTGTCAGCGAGATTATTGGGGAGTCCGCACCTCGGGTGGGACGAATTGTTGTTGACGCAATGCGTACTGAAGTTTCGTTAATCGACAATCATCTGATCTAATTCCTTGGGCACGGAGGTCAGGACTTCGCAGCCCTCTTTCGTGACCAGAATATCATCTTCAATGCGGACACCCAGGACGTTGGGAAGATAAATTCCCGGTTCCACGGTGACCACCATCCCGGGCTTCAGCACGGTTTCTGAAACCGCCGCCAGCCGCGGTCCTTCATGGATGTTCAACCCAATTCCATGTCCCAGCGAATGACCAAAAAACCTGCCGAATCCGGCCTGTTCGATGAGCTGACGAGCGACGGCATCCACGTCACAACCTTTGACCCCGGGTCGGATCGCGGCGATTCCCAGACGCTGGGCTGTCAACACAACTCCATACACCTTCTCAAGTTTCGCGGAAACTTTACCGGTCACCAAAATTCGCGTCAAGTCACTCTTATAGCCCCCCGGGCTGTTGGCACCCCAATCGATCAGGACCGAGTCTGCCTCGGAAATCCGCATCGTCGAGGGCCGTCCATGCGGGAGGGCTCCGCGTGGTCCTACACCCACAATCGGCGGAAAACTGACACCGGGTGAGCCAAATTTACGCATCGCGTGCTCAAGATCATGCGCCACTTCCAGTTCGGTCAAATCTGGCCGCAGAGTGGCACGTAACGTCGCGAATCCTTTCTCGGCCAAACGGATGGCCGTTCGGATCTCCGAAATCTCATCCGGATCCTTGATCATTCGCAGATCTTCGACCAATCCGGGGCAAGACACGAAGTCAGTTGAAGGCGATTCCTTGTTCCACGCTTCCAACAGTTCGACCGTAACGACGCCGGATTCAAATCCCACCTGCGCGAGCTTGGCCTTTTTAATGACTTTCGCAGTCGCTTCGTGCATTTTCTGGGTATGAGGCCGAATGACGACCTCCAGACCGGTACATTCTTCGGAGATCTGCGTCGTGTAGCGACTGTCGCTAAGCAAGATCGCATGTTCTGCCGTGAGCAGTAGATAGGTCGAATCGCCGGTAAATCCTGTCAGGTACCGGACATTCGTTTCATTGGTAATCAGTAGGGATGCCAGCCCCGCCTTGCGCACTTCCGCCCAAAGTTTCTGACGTCGAGCTGGATAGCGATCACTGGCCATGTGAGGACCTTTCCTCAACTTGGAGGTGGAACATCAATGAAATCGGGATTCGGATATTCGGATAAGAGGCGGGCATCATAGCGAACGTGGGGCATTGCGGAATAGAAACCGGCTGCCGAGTCGACACGTCGACAGTCGAAATTCTTCAAAGGTGGTGCTTCCTTCGAAACTCGCGTTGAAATATGCTGATAGGGAATGCGTGCCCCCAATTCTGATGCCCGCTGGCGCTCCATGTCTTCTTGAGGTACTCCTCATGCGCAGGCCAATGCTCGCGTTGATCTGTCTGTTTGCCGGCTGCTGGTTCACTGCTCAATTGTGGCTGGTCTCGCCGACGGGCACCGTCGCAGCTCAAGACAAAGGCAAGTCAAAAGTCTCCAAGAAGAAGGGGACTGCGTCTAGCACTTCTGTGTTGGACGTGAAAGCGAACGAAATCCAGGACGGTTTCATGAAGAGCGCGGAAGAACTGGCCAACGACTATTTCGAACTCAAAGAATATGACAAGGCCCGCGTGTTATTGAAATCGATCCAGGCACTCGATCCGAATCGACCGAATCTGGAACTGAAGCTCAAGCGAATCGACGACGAAATGATCGGTGCCAACGCGATCGACATCGAAGTCACTGCCAGTCATGGCTGGGAATCTTCGGCGGTCCTGGTCGCGGCCGGTAAACCTATTCGCATCAAGGCCACTGGCATCTACAAATTCGTGCTCAGTTCGCAACTGGGTCCGAACGGTTTTGTTTCCAAGTCTGCGTCGCCGCTGGAACTCGTGAACGAACTGCCGTGCGGGGCACTGATTGGAATTGTCATCCCCCCGGGAGCTCCACAGGACGAGAAGAAAAAGAACAAGCCATTCTTGATTGGCGAGGGGTGTGACTACACCGCGACCAAAGATGGGGTGCTGTTTGTCAGGGTGAACGCGCCGCCGGAAAACAAGAACACAGGTAAGATTGAAGTGAGTATCTCGGGCGGTATCCGCGTCGGGAAATAAAGATTCAGTTCAGAAATCAAGTCGTAGCCGACGTTCGATATGACTTCGGTGCGGAGAGTTGCAACATCCGCTGCGGTGCTCGCGGACATACGCAAGAATTCACGAGTCTCAGCCGACAGATATTTAGGAGAGAAATCGCAAATCCAGTCGTCCCGTGCCCTGCAATGGGTTGAGCGGGCTTAAAGGTTGCCAATTCGTCACAAGCTACCACGCACATCCGAAACGCATTCTTTCGATCGCCATGAGTTCGTGTCCTTCACTTGATCGAGACCGTCGGCAGTGAAACTTCAAATCATTCCTTCTGGCATGCTGGGCGAGACACGCTACCAATATCTGGTGTCGTATGTCGTGAACGATCGCGTTGCGATTGATGCCGGCTGCCTGGGATTTGGATTTCCGCTGGCGGCACAGAAGCTGGTCACCGATCTGTTTTTGTCGCATTGCCATCTGGATCACGTGGCGACGCTGCCGATATTTCTGGACAACGTGTTTGAATATGGTCCGGAATGCGTTGTCGTGCATGGCAGCGAGCAGACCTTGTCCGTGCTGCAGCAGGACGTTCTCAACGACCGGCTGTGGCCCGACTTTGTGTCGTTGTCGACACCGTCCAGCGCGTTCCTCAAACTGCACGAACTGGCGGCCTCAAAGCCCGTTACCGTGGGTGAGATGCAGGTCACGCCGTTGCCGCTGATTCATGTGGTGCCCGTGTTCGGCTTTCTGATTGAAGATCCGACCTCGGCCGTGGCCATTATCTCGGACACGCATCATGGCTCGGATGTCTGGACGCATCTGGCACGGGTCCCGAATCTCAAGGCCGTCCTGCTGGAGTGCAGTTTCCCCGATAGATTGGACTGGCTGGCCGACAAGGCACGGCATTTGATCCCACGCAGTTTCGCGGCCGAAATTCAATCGTTGCCCACGTCGGTGCGCGTAATCGCCATCCATATCAAACCTGCGTGGTATGAAGCCGTGGTGGATGAGTTATTGGCTTTGGGGCTGCCGAACATTGAAATCGGCCAGACTGGGACTGAGTACCAGTTTTGACTCCTGTCAGTCGAGCGTCCGCCATACTTGGGGTCGTTGTGATCGATGTCGGGAAAAGTCCCACCTCTTTCATAAATCCCATGCGTCCCATCCGTCCCATAAGTCCCATGACATGAACCATCCCTCATTGAAAACCCCCGAATCGGTCATGCACCACGCCCTGCAGCTCGCGGCGCAAGGGGCCGGTTTCGTCGAGCCGAATCCGATGGTCGGGGCCGTGGTGGTGGATGACAATCTGCAGTTGCTCGGAGAGGGCTACCACCACCGGTTTGGGGGACCGCATGCGGAAGTGCATGCGTTGAAGCAAGCGGGGGAGCGTGCTCGTGGCGCGACACTGTATGTGACCTTGGAACCGTGCTGCCACCAGGGCAAGACGCCGCCCTGCACAGCGGCGATCCTGGCGGCCGGAATCAAACGGGTCGTCGTGGCGGCGTTGGATCCCTTTCCCGCGGTGGCCGGGCAGGGGGTGGCTCAGTTGCGAGCTGCCGGGGTCAGCGTGGAAACCGGTCTGCTGGAACAAGAGGCGATCGAGTTGACCGCTCCGTTTCGCACGTTGATTCAACATCAGCGGCCATTCGTCATTGCCAAGTGGGCCATGTCGCTGGATGGTAAGCTGGCGGCTCATACCGGGATCTCGAAATGGATTTCCAATCCCGCCTCCCGGACAATCGTGCATCAATTGCGAGGACGCATGGATGGCATCCTGGTCGGGATTGGAACGGTGCTCGCCGACGATCCGTTGTTGACCGCACGGCCAGCGGGACCCCGGCTGGCATCGCGCATTGTCCTCGACAGCCAGGCTCGATTGCCGTTGACTTCGCAACTGGTGCGAACGGCGGCACAGACGCCGGTGCTGGTGTTCGTCACACCAACAGCGCCCGCCGAGCGGATCATGGCCTTGCAGGCGGCCGGGGTCGAAGTCATCCCGGTGGCCGCCAATTTTCGGGGCCATCCCGATCTGGCAGAATGTCTGCGAGAACTCGGACGGCGACGCCTGACCAATCTGTTGGTCGAAGGGGGCAGCGCGGTGCTGGGGGAATTCTTCGACCGCCAGTCGATCGACGAAGTCCAGATCTTCATCGCACCCCTGTTGATCGGGGGGCAGGGGGCCAGCAGCCCCCTCGGCGGTCAGGGATTGACCTCACCCGAGTTCGCGACACGGCTGGGCAATCTGCAAGTGGCCGATGTGGAGGGCGATCTGTACGTGCAGGGTCGCATGATCCGCAGGGCAGATCCTGCATAGGCCCTTCTGTCCTTTTGGTCCTTTCTGTCTCTTTAGTCCCTTTCCTCTGAAAAAGGAAAGCAAGGACCAAAGAGACGACAGGCCGCGTGTCAGATCATCCTGCCATTTCAGGAGTTGCAGCGATTTTCTGGAACCATGCCCCGACGAATCCGAAGTCGGTACAATTCCGGTTTGGCGATCATTCCGCTGGATCTGCAGATCGCCTGTTCTTCGCCACGCCAAACCTCGTCAGTCAACTCCATGGCATCCAACTTCCCAGACAAAGATAAACCGGGCAACGACAAGAACAAGCCGGGCGCATCGAACCCGTTCAACAAGCTGCCTCCGCAGGACTTGGACGCGGAACGGGGCGTCCTGGGCAGCATTCTGCTCTTCAACGATGTCATTGACGACGTCGTCGACGTCATCACCGGCAGTCACTTCTATCTCGACGCCCATCAATTGATTTTTAAGGCGATCTGGCAACTCCACGAAAACGGAATTCGTGGCATCGACGCCGTGACTGTCTCCAATGAACTGGAGAAAAAGGGACATCTGGAATCGGTCGGCGGCGATCATTATTTGATCAAGGTTCTGGAATCGGTGCCCCATGCCGCGCATGCCAAGTACTACGCGGGAATCGTCCGCGACAAATATATTCAACGCAGCCTGATCTATACCTGCACCGAGATCCTGCGCGACGCCTACGAGGACGCCAAGGAAACCGACGACCTGCTGCGCGAGGCCGAACACGGCATCTTCCAGATCCTGGAACAACAGGAAAACACCGACCGCATCGAACTGCGTGAGATCCTGATGAAGACGTTTGACCGCATCAACGAGCGGTTGGAACGGGAAGGGGAAATCAGCGGTTTGACGACCGGCTTCGCGGATCTGGATGCCAAGACGAACGGACTGCATCCCACCGAACTGGTAATCCTGGCGGCTCGTCCGAGCATGGGGAAGACGGCCTTCGTCATCAACATTGCCGAAGGGGTCGCCCGGCTGACGAAAAAAGGCGTGCTGCTGTTCAGCCTGGAACAATCCAAGTTGGAATTGGCCGAACGCTTGTTGTGCATTCACGGACGCCTGGACGGCCATCGGCTGCGCAAGGGCGACATGAACGAGGACGAACGCGACCGCCTGATGCAGGCCTCGGCCGCATTGAGTGAGCTGCCGATCTTCATCGACGATGCCCCCGGCCGCACCATGGCCCAGATTGGCGCGATCGCCCGCCGGCTGAAACGCCGCGACAATCTGGGCTTGGTCATTATCGACTATCTGCAACTGGTTGAACCGGAAGACAAACGAGCCCCCCGCGAACAGCAAATTGCCCAGATCGCACGGCGGCTGAAATTTCTCGCCAAGGAAATGGAAGTGCCGGTCATTGCCTTGTCACAGTTGAATCGCGGCGTGGAATTGCGCGATGACAAGCGACCGCGGTTGGCCGACTTGCGCGAAAGCGGTGCCATTGAACAGGACGCCGACATGGTCATGTTCCTGCATCGCCCCGATGCCTATGATCCGGAAGATCAGCCGGGACTGGCAGAACTGATCATCGCCAAGCACCGCAGCGGTCCGACCGGCATCGTCAATCTGACCTGGCAGCGTGAATCGATGCGCTTTGTCGACTTCAGCAATCTGGCAGAACCCGAAGGCGGCTACTTCGGAGCCGGCGACAGTCCATTCGACGGAATGTGACCCCGTGGGATAGGCTTCCAGCCTGTCATCCTGAGCTGATATTGACAGGCTGGAAGCCTATCCCACGAGTTTCACTCCACGATCCGTACCAGTAGCTTATACGCCGCGTCGCGGCTCAGGCTGACTTGATGGTCGCCCGCTTGCAGAGTCATGATGCCGGCTGACGGCAGGTTCTGCACCACCGACGCCGTACAGCCGGGGATCAGTCCGCCATCACGAAGATAACGCAGAAATTCGGGCGTCTGATCGAGGACGCGTTCCAGGATAAAACGCGCCCCCGCCGCGCAGTCGGCGAGCGGTTCACCGGGTGCGCTGCGTAGCGAGCCGTCGGCGTTGGGAATCGGATCGCCATGCGGATCGCGGTCGGGATATCCGAGCTGTTGATCGATCCGGTCAATCAGGCGTTCCGATACCGCATGCTCCAGGTTCTCGGCCTCGGCGTGGATCTCATCCCAGGACAGCCCCAGCGTCTTGGTGAGAAACAGTTCCACCAGGCGATGCCGACGCAGGACGTTGAGGGCGACCTTCTGGCCATTCTCGGTCAACTTGGCACCGCGGTGGGATTGATACTTGACCAGTCCCGATTCGGCCAGCCGTTGCAGCATCGTGGTGACGCTACCGGGAGTCACCCGCAGGCGCTCCGCGACCTCGCCCGTCGCCGCGGCATCGGTCCCCGCAGCAGCGCAGATCTGGTAGATCGCCTTCAGGTAATCTTCAACTTTGACGCTCTCCACGCGCCGCCCCCCGTTCAAGTGCCAAAAATTTCTCGATGTACGCTATCCGAATTCCAAAGGCGAGGCCATCCCACCGGGGGAGTTCGTTTCGATCTTTCACGATTCGAAGACTGTTCCGGTCAGGCAAACCTGACCGGTTACGAAGACTGACTGCCACGCTGTCGCGATGACTCTCCAATCTTCTCCCGACCGCAAACTTTCTCTAATCCTTCGGACAGGCCAGAGTCCGCAAAATCTTTGCGCACGGCATTTGCTTAATGACTAACTAACAAGAGGTTCAAGCCATACTTGTCAGCACAACGCCCGTGACAGCGGAGTTGCCCGAGGGGAATCTTATGACGTTGAAATCGCGTTCGTTCTGGTACTGCTGGTTGCTGCTGCCGGCCGGTCTGTGGACCGGTACGCACCGGGTCGCAGCCGGGGACGAAAAGGCTGCGACGACCAGTGAGAAGTCTGCCGAAGGGGCCGGACCGGTCGCCGTAACTGACGAACGGGCAGCACGTTCCACCGCTGTGGCATTGAACTACTGCCGCGCTTCTTTTCACCGGATGCGCCAGAATCCGTCGAAACGAATCCTCTCTGAAGAGCAACAGCACATCCTGAATAATCTCAATCTGAATGAGATCGGCGATCAGGAAGTCATCACGCTCTATACCGCCTGCCTGGACGAAATTGGCAAGGAACACATTGCCGATAAAGAGCGGATTGTTCTGAAACAAAGTTACAAACATCAGGTACGACGGCAGGTCTTATCCAACGCTTTCATTCTGGGTGCGGAAATCACCACGGCCCAATATGTGAATGCCGTCCGGACCGGCGCCAATAGCTGGTGGGACTATCGCACCACGACCAACAATCGCGAACTCGATCTGTGGAAGGTCGAAAAGACGCGGATGACTGAGGTCAATGACAAGTCCTCCAAGTTCCTCGACACCTTCTGGAAGATGGCCCAGAAGAAGAACATCCCCGACAACTGGCTGGTGCGGGGCGATGACCTGGATAAGCTCGACGCGGCGCTAGTCGAGACCAATGCCGAAACGCGGTTGCGTGTGCTGCAGCGGATGGAACGTTTCATGACGTGCTATCCCCCGTACTTTTATCACGTCGCCCGCACGCAGCAGGCCCAGGGTCAGTGGGCGAATGCGGCGTCGACCTACGAGAAGCTGGCCAAGCTGGGGCACGGGCATTTTCGCAAGGATGAAATGCTGGCGGCCGGATTGGCAAATCTGGCGGTCATCCAAGCCTTTTTGAAACAACCCGACGCCCCGCAGACGGCCCGCCGTGCCCTGGAATATTCCACCGGAGCCTGGCAGGCGAACCTGGTCTGTGCCCGAATCCTGCAGGAAGCCGGGCAGTCGTCGGAGGCCGAAGAGGCCATCTTGCGGAACCTCGACGTCGATCTCGAACGCCCGCAAAGTCTGGCGAGTTTGATATCGCTCTATCAGAAGTCGGGCAACGAAGCCAAGCTGATCACGATTCTCACCGATCCCCAAACATTGCCGGAACTTCCCGCTACCGCCTTGTTGCAATCCGTCGCGACGCTGGGAGTGAAGAAGATGCCCCCGCTCGCCATGCAGCAACTGGTGACATCGTTGTACGCCTACGATCAACCCACATTCGGCGGACGGTCGCAACTGGTGTGTGTCGCCGGTCCCGCGTGGAACCTGGAGCGGGCCGAAACCGTCATGGTCGGCAATCATCCGGAATCACCCGAGACCCGCGGCATTTCCTCCCGCGGGCAGACACAACTCTATTTCAGCTCGCAGGGAGTCCAGGTGGCCGCGAACGGCGAACCGGAACTGGTAATGGAAATTCGCTATCCCGAATCACAACCGATCCGTCTACATCTGCGACGAACAGCCTGGTCACAAGAGATGCTCGACCATGTGGAACGTCAATCGGGCCGGGCGGGTGAGGTGCGTGATCTGATACCGATCTTCGCGCAGTCGCGCCGCCGATCCAGCTTTGTCGTCTCGGAAGCCGAATTCGGCGAGAAGAAAGTCGCACTCTGGGATCGCCGCGATTCAGTCGATCCCGAACATCAGCAACTGCTGGTTGATCAACCCAGGGGTAAGGTCAACCCGGGGCAGGGGACAGCTCACGGCGCGTCCAAGGTCGCCCCGGTCACCATTGAAAGTGTGACGCCGATTGCGCCCCTCGTCCGGGAAAAAGATAAGCCCAAGTCGAAACCCAAAGTGGAACAACCGGAAAAGCCCACGGCCAAGGTTGACTCCGTCAAGCCAATCGGCGTCCGACCTCAACGCCCCATCTTCGGCGGCCCGGCTCAACTGAGCGAAGACATCGAACCAATCGACGATGACGAGGAAGAGTTTCAATAGACCACACGCAACGCAGTTTATTTTAGGGAACACTAATCTACGCTAATCTTCACTTATTCAGAAAGAGACGAAGAATTTCTAACAACCCAGTTGTGGAGAGTTCAGAATCGCGACAATTCAACCGGTTCTGAACTACCCCAGAGGTCTCACTCTTTCTGTATTCATTAGCGTAGATTAGCGAAGATCAGTGTTCCCCTGCCTTCGTCCCGCTAGGGACGCTCGACAATAGCCCATCGTTTCAACGGTAGGACACCGAATGCGACGAAATGGCGAGTCCCGATAGGGACGAAAGAGATTCCGAACGAGACATGACTACGACAACGAATCAACAACCGATGCGCGCGAAATGTCTTTCGCCCCTTCCGGGCAACGCCGTGAAGGATTTTTGTCAGGGTTTGTTGCACTGATACGACCCAAATCGTGATTCGAGTTGATGGGAGGGCGAGGGCCCCAGAGGGTACCCCGCCGAGCCGCATAGTCTTGCGAGGGCCGATAAACGCTTGCGGTTCGGCAGGAGCCTCACCCTCCCACGAGGCCAAACAATGCCCTCATGGGGTCGCGTATTGCGCGGGTCAAGTTTCACTTTAATGCTCGAAAAACCACAGCAGCCAGAACGGCGCCCCCAATCGGCCCGACGACCGGCACCCACGCATAGCCCCAGTCACTGTCGCGTTTCCTGGAAATCGGCAACAACGCATGCATGATGCGTGGGCCGAGATCGCGAGCTGGATTGATGGCGTAACCGGTGGTTCATCCCAGCGACAAGCCAATTCCCATCACCACTAGTGCGATCGGCAAGGCGTCCAGCGACCCGAGTCCTCCCGAGGGGCTGGAGACATTCAGTGCGGCGAAGACCAGCACGAATGTCCCGATCACTTCGGACACCAGATTCAATCCCAACGAGCGAATAGCCGGCCCGGTACAAAACACGGCCAGCTTGGCATCGCCATCCTCAGTGGCTTCGAAGTGGTCCGCATACTGTAACCAGACCAAACCGGCCCCCAGGCACGCCCCCAGCAGTTGCGCGGCACAGTAACCCGGGACCAGGTTCCAGTCAAAGTTTCCGGCCACCGCCAGCCCCACCGAAACCGCCGGGTTCAGGTGCGCACCACTCGCCGCAGCCGAGACCAACACCCCCAGAAACACGGCCAGGGACCAGCCGGCTGCAATCACAATCCAGCCACCGGCATGCCCCTTGGTCTCCTTCAACACCACATTGGCGACGACACCGTCGCCCAGCAGAATCAACAGGGCCGTACCAATCAGTTCACTGAGCAAGGGGTGCATCATCATTGTGGCCTGGCGTGCAAATTGACCGCGTCCGCTGTATGACAGGCTGGAAGCCTATCTCACGGAATACGTCCTGTTAGAACGGATAGTCCATGCCGTCCGAATCCCAATCGGGTGTCGGGGCAGGAGGCGCCATCAGCGTTTGGAGTTCATCCCTCAACGCTTCGCATTGTTCGGCAAGGTCAACGCGAGCCACTCCCACGGTACTAAGCGTATCAGCGAAGCGGAACAGGACTGGATCGATCAGCGCTTCGGACAGCGACGAATTGGGAGACTGCAGCAGTTCCCGCAGGTTGCCAAAGTCACGATTCAGTTCGTCGATCTGACGTTGGCTCTCTTCGGACACTGACTCCCGGTCGGCACCATCACGCAGACCAACAATCACTTCGGCCAGATGACTGCCGACTCTGAAAACTCGCATCCCCAGCGGGACATCAGCAGTCTCCCCGATCGAGAAGGAACTCTTCCAAATTGCGTTGGTGCCATCTTCGCGCGGCTGAGAATCGCGAACGCCCAACCGCTCACGTTCCTCCATTTCGGCGTTGAATCTTCGATTGAATGCTTCATACTCTGCTTGCTTGGCGTCCCATTCCTCACGCGTACGATGAGAGATGTCGAAGGCAAATTCATCGTCCATATTGCAGCCGTCCAGGTGCCAGAAGACGGGCCCCGGCATATCCGCCATCATCTGGCAAAGTGGGCAGTCGCAATCAATCATGGCTGCGTGGCCCGACATGACTTCGGGCACCCGCCGTCGTTCGCGTTCAATGATGTCGCGCGGAGGCCGGCCGCGGTATTCGTCATTGGGCGAGTCCAGCCAGGCGTCACGCACCGCCTCCAGACGAGGAATTTCCGACATCAAGAAATCACTCACTAAATAGGACTCGAACTGCTGCGCACGCGCAGGATCTTGCGACAGCTCGGTCAGTTGGCACCAGCCAGACCACAGGAGTTCCCGCACCAGGGAGTAGTACACCACCAGCTCATGAGTCGCAAAGCAGCCGTAACGATAAGCGTGAGACTCTGTCGAAATCGCCCGCGGCGTGGATCCGACCAGCGACCAATATTGATCGCGGTCTTGCAGATCCCACGTCAGATGATCGTGCCGTTCCAACGCGACCTCGCGCGGACATCTGCCCCGTAAGTCGTCACGCGAAGTCAGCAGCCAAGCTGCGTGAATGTCTTTCAGCGTGTCATTGAACGGGCTACCACGCCAGGGCTCGTCCTCCCATGCCTGCGGAGCGATTTCATCCTCGGTCAGCAGACTGGGATCGACGTCGTCCGGTGAGATCTTCGCAGCGCTGGCCATGCGCTGTCTGGCATTTTCAATCCATTTGACACGCACTGCCGCCTCAATCTCTGTGCGTCGCTGAAAGGCGGCAAAGCATTCCCGAGCGAGATACTCCAGCAGCGGCCGGCCGTAGAATACCGCCCGGGCGTCGAGATCCGGATTTGCTGCGCGATCTCGGCGTCGAACGTCCGCCTGGCCTCGCCAATTCTGACCATCTGTGGTGAAGAACCAGTCATCCGCCAGGTGATAAGGCAGGACGATGTTGGTACGGTGCTCACCATCGTGATAGGAAACCGCTCCGCACCGGCTTGGAGACGAGTACGTCGAATCTACAACAACCAATCGAGCGACCAGATCAATCACCACCAGCCCTGCATCGTAAGGCTCGTCATTCAGGTGTGGTCTGAGGTTCCCAAAGAACCGACCAACCGGGCGCGGCTTCTCAAATCGACCGACAGCATCCTCAAGCTCCGCCAGCGTCATCGGATCCGCGCTGAGCGCCGCAATCGCACGCTCGACAGAACTCCCATGAATCGTCCCAGACCAATCTCGCTCTGACTCGCGAACAACCAACCGCACCTCACTCATGGCACGTCCTTTCAGTTCCGCTCGCAGTGAATTCATCAAGAGCTGCCACGTTCGTCTATTGGTAGCCATGCCCTGGCAAGCTTAGCTACGGCACCTTTAGTCTACAGAGAACCTTGGTCGGGGTAAATCAGCGAATTCCTGGTGCCCTTGAGCCGGGCTGCGTTTTCCGTGGGATAGTCTTCCAGCCTGTCGTTCCTCGACGCAGATGACAGGCTGGAAGCCTATCGCACGGCGGAGTCGGCATACTTTTCCCAGAGAAGATGTCTTCCAAACTTCCGGGCAACGGTTGCTGGCGTCATAATGGGGCCTGCTGATTTCGAACCCTTTTTGACAGGTTGATGCAATGCGCTTACGTTGCTGGTTCCTTGGATTGTCGCTGTTTCTGACCGGCGTCTCGTTCGCTGCGGCCGAAGAGTTTCCCGAGATCTATGACTCGGAAAAGTCGAAGGAAAAGCCGATGGCGCCGGAGGAGGTCGTCAAAACGGCCAAGCTGCCGCCGGGCTTTGAATTGAGCGTCTTCGCTGCCGAACCGCACGTGCAGAACCCGATAGCCATCACCACGGACGAACGGGGCCGGTTGTGGGTGGCCGAGAATTTCACCTGGGCGGGCAGCGGGCTCGGGCAGTGGGATACCAAGCTCCGCGACCGTATCACCATTTTGGAAGATACCGATGGGGATGGAAAGCACGACAAGCGGACCGTCTTCTGGGACGGGGCCGTGAAGCTGACCAGTATTGAAGTCGGGTTTGGTGGCGTGTTTGCGATCTGCCTGCCGAACTTGCTGTTCATTCCCGATCAGAATCGCGATGACATCCCCGACGGCCCGCCGGTGGTGTTGCTGGATGGCATCAACGATCACTCGGTGGGGCATACGCCAGCGAATGGTCTCAAGTGGGGTCCCGACGGGTGGCTCTACGCTCGACATGGCATTCTGGCAACTTCCAGCATTGGTGCTCCGGGGTCGACCGAGTCACAGCGATTCAAGATCAACACGGGCGTGTGGCGATATCATCCGACAGGCAAAAAGGCCGAAGCGGTGATGCATGGAATGACCAATTCCTGGGGCGGCGACTACACGGCCCAGGGCGAGATATTTGTCATTAATACAGTGATCGGGCATCTGTGGCACATGGTACCGGGGGCTCATACGCAACGCATGTTTGGGGCGGACATTAATCCCTATGCGTACAAGTTGATCGGGCAGGTCGCGGGGCATGTGCATTGGGATACGGGTGAGGCGTGGAATGATATTCGTAAGGGGGTGACGGATAAGACCAGCGCGGCGGGGGGCGGGCATGCTCATATTGGAATGATGATTTATCAAGGCGATAACTGGCCAGAGGAATATCGCGGCCGAGTCTACACGTTGAATCTGCACGGGCGGCGTATCAACAGCGATATCCTGGTCCGAGAGGGGGCAGGGTACACGGCCAAGCGCGGTCCGGATATGTGTTTTATCGCGGATCCGTTCTATCGCGGCATGGATTTGATTACAGGGGCAGATGGGGGCGTCTTCATTGCCGACTGGAGCGACACCGGGGAATGCCACGATCACGACGGCGT
>CAMAVF010000085.1 GCA_945861445.1 Planctomicrobium piriforme
TGGCCGACGCTGCTAGCGTCGGTGTCAACTCCGACGCTAGCAGCGTCGGCCACGGAATCCCGGGGCTGTACGCCGCCGGGCTCGCCTAGTATTAATTTCTGCGCACCAAATTCGCTTGGAGCTTAAGGCACCCGACTCAGAGAGTCGGGCTACGTGTCAGTTCAAACCAATCACATCGGTAATATCCAGAATCCCCACCGGCCGCTCATCTTCAAGAACCGGCAGTTCACTCAGGTGATGCGCGGACATCAGGTCGACAGCTTCCATCAACATGGCCTCCGGTCCAATGGTGAACGGCTGACGGGTCATCACTTCACAGATCGGCCGGTCAATCTGAGCATCCCGACGAGTTTCCAGCAACTTGGCGAGGTCACTATCCGTAAACAGTCCCGACAGAGATCCCTCCTCATTGACGAGCATCACTGCGCCCGTGCGGCGACCCGATTTGGCGAGTCCCGAAAACACATCCCGCACCGTCTTTGTATCGCTGGCGATTCGCAACAAATTGTCGGTCCGCATCACCTGCCGCACCGATTGCAGCTTCTGGCCGAGATTGCCGCCGGGATGGAACAGGGCAAACTGCTGCGGCGTAAACCCCTTCAACCGGCTGGTCACCAATGCGAGAGCATCCCCCACCGCCAGCATGACCGTCGTGCTGGTCGTCGGAGCCAGGCCGAATCCGACTTCGCGGATGCGTCCCACGGCAATCGTGACATCGGCCTGTTGTGACAGCGTGCTTTGTTCGCGTCCCGTCAACGCGATGATCGGATTGCCACAGCGCCGCACCAATGGCAGCAGCCGGCAGATCTCTTCGGTTTCGCCGCTGTTGGAAAGCATGAGCAACACATCATCAGGATGAATGGACCCCAGGTCGCCATGCACGGCGTCGGCCGGATGCAGAAAATGCGCCCGAGTCCCCGTCGACGACAGCGTCGCCGTGATCTTCTGACCGATCAACCCGGCCTTACCCATACCGGTGACGATGACACACCCGCGGCATTGCTGCAGGATCTCGACAGCTTCACAAAATGCCCCATCCAGCCGATGCGACACCGCCTGCAGGGCATCCGCTTCCTGACGCAAAATTTCTCGAGCTTCGCGCAGTTGTTCAAACTGCGAAAACGGAACGCTTTCCCGCTGAGGTAGCGTGGACATGATGACCTTCCCTGGTCGTGTGGTTCGCTCGCGGTCAACGCAATTCCCTGCTGCCGGCAAGCGGCGGGATCCTACCACGATTCCCGTTCAGGGGTCAATTCGGAAATATGCTCCAGTTCTAGCCGTAAGTAATTGACGGCAAAAGAGTTTCCATTCAGCGCCGCGAAAGTTACTGCGAGTGTAAACTCTTCGCGTTCTACCGCTGCTGCCTTCGACTTCTTTGCTCCCTGATTTTCTGCAGGACGCGTCACTCCTACCCGTCTCGGAGTTTGAGCCGACCGCACAGCTGGTTCATTGGTCCTTGCAAACTCAATTCATCCCCTTCGACATCTTCGACACCTTCGACTTCTTTGCACGCTTAGTCCGTAAGATGGGCACTCTTGCCCGTCTCTTGGTTCGAGCCAGACCGCACCGCGAGCTCATTGGTCCCTGCAGACTCAATTGATCCCCGTCAGCGTCTTTGCCATCTTCGACATCTTTGACACCTTCGGACATCTTCACTTCTTTGCTCGGTTCGTCCGTAAGATGGGCACTCTTGTCCGTCTGTGCGCACGGCACCCTTCAAATGCAGACGGGCAGGAGTGCCCGTCCTACCGTCCAAACCCACTCCCAACAACTCGCGATTTCTTTGATTTCTTTGAACTGATGTGTAGATTCCCCATTTTGCCTTGCGGTCCTATCTCATTACACACCAAGGATTTATTCTCACGCTCAGCGCGCGGACTCGTTCACGTCATCCCACCCTCAAAAAAGTCGCATTCTTTGATCCCTTTGAATTCTTTGCCCCCATTGTTCTGCCCTCCATCATCCTGAAACTCTTATTGGCAGAGCGATGAAGAGATCAGCAGCGACCCACGCACAACTCTTCAGCTTCTTTGACCTAATTGTCCATTCCGTTAAATTCATTCCAGGGCCACAAACAGATTCCGCACGATGAGCGCCCCCGAACTGGCCGCCCGGTTAAGACAAGTCGGCAGCATCTCCGGCAATCGACATTCCATTCTAAGACTGGCCTTAATCGTGCTTCAAACCTCCGAAAACCGCATTCTTCACAGAGGAATTTCGCGGTCCCTGAGACCTTAACCTCTCATCAGGTCACATTCTCCAAATCTTCTCATCGATCATACGAAGACCCGCCAAAGTCGCCAAATCGTTCCGCAATCCGCGGTCGGAGCAAGATGTGATGGAAAGCTGTTGTCGAAAAACGTGCGCTAGCTTCGTAAAAGCCGTGCATTGAATTCCATTGACGGGGATCGTTCGTCAACATACTATGTGTGGCATAGCATGCAACGCGTGGCATGAGCGAGAGAGTCGTATCGCGGGGAATATCCCATGAAAGTCGAACGAGAACTTATGCGGGGGGCTGGGCCGGTTGCCGTCTTAAAACTCCTCGCAGGGGGAGCCAAGTACGGCTACGAACTGGTCGAGGCTCTGTCGGCACAAACGGATGGCGTCCTGGCGATGGGGCAGTCGACGCTCTACCCGATGCTTTATAACCTGGAAGCACAGGGCTTGATCGTCGGTAACTGGGCCTCGGCGCCGTCGGGGCGGGATCGCAAATACTACTCGCTGACGGAAGCGGGTCAGAAGCGATTGGTCCACGATACCGCGCAATGGCGCTCCGTCGTGCAGGCCCTGTCGACGTTGGGCGTCATTCCTTCCGCCTCACGCCTTGCCTGGCAAGTGGAGGCCACATGACCGGCGAACATCCGAACGCACACAGGTCAGACCCAAGGCAACAGGGCGTTGCTCGACTGGGTGAGGAACAGGAACGACAGGTCCGCGAGTTTGTGGAAGCGGTTGTCCGTCGCACGCGACTGTGGCGCGACGAGCGCAATGAGGTCCGGATGGAGTTGCTGCATCACTTCGACGACGGAGTCGATGCCGGCCGGTCACTGGAACAGCTCTTCGCCGATTTCGGCATTCCTCACATCGCGGCGCGGATGATTCGTGTTTCCAAAATGCGGAATCGATCGTGGAACTGGCACGTGCGGCATCGGGTACTTCAGATTTTCGCCGCGAGTGTCTGCGTGATGCTGGGATGCCTGCTGATTCTATTGGCGCGATTGCATCTGGCCTGGCCTGGACTGCCGCACGATGACATCGGCCAGTTTGATCTCGTCAACCACCGCGTGCCTCGTGAGGAGCGCGGCTGGCCTGACTATCGACAGGGATTGATGCTGCTTGATCGGACTCCGCTCCGTGTCTCCGGTACCACGCCTGCCCTTGATCTGCGCGGTCAGCCGACCGATCCGCATTGGGGCCGGTTGGTGAGCTATCTCGAAGCGAATGCCAAGTCGCTGGACTTGTTCGTCCAGGGATCTCAGCGACCGCGGCTGGGCTACATCTATCGCGATCCGACGAACGACCCGTGGTTGAAAGTCGTCGGAGGCCGCACGGCCGCCGAAACGTATCCCATTCACGTCACTCGCTATGAGACTTTGTTGCCACATTATCAAGACTTGGGCTATATCCGCAGTCTGTTGTACTCAGCGGCAATCAGGGCCCTTGAAAACAAGGATCTGCCGAGTTTCCGCAAGTACTGGCAGGCCCAATTGCGATTGGCTGCCCAAGTCCTTAAAGAATCAGAATTCATCGTTGTCCGGTCGATCGGATCGGCATCGACTGCCACGGCACTTGCCTTGCTGCGATCTCTGGTGATCGACCATTCCGAGCTGCTCTCGAACGAACAACTCGCCGACTATCTGCGCGACCTTGACGGCCTTCCTGGGGCATCAAAAGGCTCGACCGAGTCAGAATTCCGAACCTTTTTTGAGGAATTCTTGCAAACGACATACACGGCGCAAACGGATAGCGGCGGGCGACTGACGGTTGCGGGTTGTCAGACGCTGCGCAGACGCTTGTCTGAAGTTTCCCCGCACGAAACGCTGAAGTGTGCCGCGCTGCTTGCGGAAAAGGAAGCTGCTGGGTTAGACACCGCTGTCGGAATCCCCGTTCGGAATCCATCGAGTTTATCAGCGGCCTGGATGCAAGAGATGACGGCATTACGCTGGTCGACGAATCTGGCCAACCGCCGTGACTTGCGACTCGAAATGGAACGACTGCTGACGCTGCTGCAGAGCGAACTCGACAAACCGGTCGCCCTGTGTCGCGAGAACTTCGAAGGGTCGGCCTACTTGACGGAGCTCCAGAGGATCGTGGCAAGTCCCGACGAGTTACGTCGATACTGGCCAGTTTTCCTCGTTCTGCCCACGAGTGACTACACCTATTGGCCGGAGCGAAGCCAGGAATCCCTGAAAATGTTACACGACGGAACATTGGCGACGGTCGCCCTGGAACAGTATCGACGGCGCACAGGAAAATGGCCCGAGCGTCTGGAGCAACTCGTTCCGGCCGATCTGCCGCACGTTCCGCAAGACATTTATTCCGGTAAGCCGTTGATCTATCGAGTCGTCGCGGACAAGCCGCTGTTGTATAGCGTCTGGCGTGACCGCGACGACGATGGCGGCAAACCGCTCCCGAAAGAAACGACTGGCGATGGTCCTCACGACGGAGATTTTCGGCTCTTGCCTGTTGACTAAGGGGACCATCTGGCAGCCATAATGGGAGTCGTGCCCGGGACCGCTTCCGCCGAGTGCCCGTCCTGCAGTGAGAATTCTTCTACGCACCAACCAGTCAAACGCGCTCCATGAAAACGGTCCACATCATTACGCGGCTAATCCTGGGGGGCGCGCAGGAGAACACGCTGCTGACGGTCGAAGATCAGCAGCGCGATTGGCAGGACCCCGTGACGTTGATCACCGGGCCGGGATTGGGACCCGAGGGAAGTCTGATTCAGCGGGCCGAGCAGGGGGGGCTGGATGTGCGGGTCATCCCCGAGTTTCGGCGCAATATCCATCCTTGGCGCGATTGGGCCAGCTATCGCAGCCTGATTCGCCTGCTGCGTGAGATCCGTCCCGAGATCGTGCATACGCATAGTTCCAAGGCGGGAATCCTGGGACGTGCGGCGGCTTACAAACTGGGAATTCCATGCGTGCATACGATCCACGGCCCCTCATTTTATCAGGGCCAACCGTGGTTGATTTATCACACCTACCGCTGGCTGGAGACCTGGGCCGCTCGACGTTGCGACAAGCTGATCAGCGTCTGCGATGCCATGACCGACCAGTACGTGGCCGCAGGGGTGGCTCCGCGCTCGAAGTTCGTCACCGTCTACAGCGGGATGGAAGTCGAACAGTTTCTCAATCCGCCGCCCAGCCGCGCTGAAGTTCGCCGTGAACTGGGTTTTTCCGACGATGAAATCGTTGTGGGCAAGGTGGCCCGCCTGTTTCACCTGAAAGGACACGATGATGTGATCTCGGCGGCCGAGCAGGCCATTGCTCGGGACCAACGGTTGCGATTTTTGTTCGTGGGTGACGGGTTGCTGCGGGCGGAACTCGAACAACGGATTGAGCGTGCGGGGCTCAGTCGCTACTTCGTCTTCACTGGACTGGTCCCGACACATCAGGTCCCTGAACTGATCCAGGCGATGGATATCATCGTCCACACCAGCCTGCGGGAAGGTCTGGCACGAGTCCTGCCGCAAGGCTTGATTGCCGGAAAACCAGTAATCAGCTACGACGTTGACGGAGCCCGGGAAGTCGTCATTCCCGAGCAAACCGGTTGCCTGCTGCCGCCACGCGACATCCGCGGCCTGGTGGAGTCAATCCTGCAACTCGCCGCAGACCCCGCCCGCCGCGAAAGATACGGGGCAACCGGCCGGGCCCTCTGTGTGGAACGATTCCGGCATCAGTACATGACAAGGAGGTTGCGGGATGTGTATTCGGAGGTGATTGCGGCCCGAAGGGGGTGAGGGGACGATTTACCATCGATTGGAATTCGGTTTGTCCGGGAAAATGCCCTTTACATAATAATGTTCGAATGACGCTCGTAAAGCCCCTCACCCCCGGCCCCTCTCCCCGGATTACCGAGGCGAGGGGAGATAGAAATCTGACTCTGACTCTCCCACCCTCATACTCTCACACTCTCATCAGCCGACTTCCTCCCGCCAATCCCGCTTCCTCACCGCGTCCACCTAAGCCAGCGTTCAAACAGTTGCTTCACGAAGGGGGTCAACCGCGTGCGATTGTAGGCGTCCCCCAGTTTGCGGATGGCGTCGGCTTGGGTCGGATAGGGATGAATCACGCTTGCCAGCCGCTTCAATCCCACCTTGCCGGCCAGCGCGACGCTGATTTCTGAAATCAACTCGCCGGCATGTGCCGCGACGATCGTCGCCCCCACAATCTGATCCGTTCCTTGTCGCACATGCACCTTCACAAACCCTTGCTCCTCGCCGTCAAGAATCGCTCGGTCGACCTTGTCGAGCGGTTGTACGAACGTGTTGATGGCAATCCCCTGTTCGCGCGCGGACTGTTCATCCAGTCCCACGGCTGCGATCTCGGGCGAGGTATAAGTGCAACGCGGAATGGTCAACGCGGAGGCTCGGCCGCGACCGTAGAACAGCGCGTTCTGAATCACGATGCGGGCTTGGAAGTCTGCGGCGTGGGTGAACTTGTTCGTGGAACAGACATCTCCCGCAGCGTAAATCCGGGCATTCGTCGTCCGCAGCGCGTCATCCACCTGGATTCCCGTTCGCAAGTCAAACGCCACCCCGACCCCTTCCAGGTTGAGACCCTCGACATTGGGCGAGCGTCCCACTCCGACCAGGATGGAATCGACCCGGATTTCCTCGGTGTGGCCAGCGACTTGACACTGCAAGACCGTGTCCGGGCCGTCACGCACCACACGTTCGACGACGGCTCGAGAAACCATGTGGACGCCGTCCTGACGAAAGGCTGCCGCGACAATCTGTGCGGCCTCGGGGTCTTCCTTGGGGAGAATCTGATCGTACTTATCAATCAACCACACCTGCGACCCCAGTCGGGCAAATCCCTGGGCCAGTTCACAACCAATCGGCCCCGCCCCGATGACGGCCACGCGTCGCGGCAATTCAGTCAGATTGAAGACGGATTCATTGGTGAGATACCCCACTTCCTCCAGGCCAGGTATCGTGGGTCGCGTCGCGCGGGCCCCCGTGGCGATGACGGCGCGGCGAAAGGGAAGCGTCCGGTCGCCGACTTGAATGGTCTCCGCAGAGGTGAAACGCCCTGCTCCGAGATAGACATCGACCCCCAGGCCGCGAAAGCGTGCGGCCGAATCATGTGTACTCAGTCCCGCCCGCAGCTTTCTCAGTCGAGACATCACGGCCGCGAAATCGACCTGCGGCGGCGACTCCAGTCGCACGCCAAATTCACTGCCGCGACGCATCTCGGCCACACAGCGGCTGGCACGCAGGAACGCCTTGGAGGGGACGCAACCGACATTCAGACAGTCGCCCCCCATCAAGTCGCGTTCAATGAGCGCTACCTTCGCTCCCAATCCTGCAGCCCCTGCTGCGGTCACCAATCCCGCCGTACCCGCGCCGATCACGACCAGGTTATAACGACCGCTGGGCTGAGGATTGATCCAATCTGACGGATGCACCTGCGACAGCAGTTGCTGATTGAATTCATCCAGTGGAACAAGCGGTTCGAAGGCCATCGATGTTCATCCGTGGCTGAAAACTCTTCAATTCGCCTGATAACCAACCGGAACGATGGCATCCCGATCGACGGGCACATCGACAAATGGCTCGACAAATGGATCCTGAGTCGACGCCTGCGGCAGCAGGGGTCGAATCTGTGAATCGTATTTCTGCACGAGTTCCAGATTTGCTTGCGGGACGGACTTCAACTGCAGCATGAACTCCAGCATGGCCACCATGCGGGCCAGTCGCTGGACTTTCTGGTCGCGTTGCTGCATGAAGGCCTCCGTCATCTGCGAACGTGGTCGCTGATCATCTTGATCGAGCGTCGCGACGACCTGTGAAATCTCTTGCCGGCACTGCTGTTCGATTTTCTTCAGATCGTGCTTCGCGGTCAGCCGCTGCTTGACCACGGCACAACTCAGGCAGCGGATAAACGCGGCCAGTTGCGCACTCGTCCAACCCTCCTGCAGGGCCGGTTTGGCGAGATCCAGATTGGCGTCCCAGACCTGGCCCTGCCGCTGCGGATCACACAGTTCCCGATACCGGCTGCGGAATTCCGTAATCAGCATTTTTGCCGGCAGCAAGGTGTCGAGTTGCGGTTGGTCGAACGGGGTGAATTCCGGCACCTGGCCGTCTGGCAGCCGAGCAATCAACCGCAAGAACTGTTGCATTTCCGCGTCTGTCAGCGGTTCGGCGGCCGACTTGAGCGTTTTCGCATCGACCGTGGTCGTCGTTGATTTGGTCTCACTACAACCGCCGATGCCCACCAGCCCGCAGGCCACCACAGCAGCAATCCATCGCCAACTCATCAGGCACCTCCATTTGCCGGGACAGCCCACCTTTCGGGCAAGCCGAGTTCAACGCGGGCAGATTCCCGCAATTTGGCATTCAGGTCAAGGTGAATCGGACTTGAGTTAGTTCCCGTTGTCACATCAATCACATAAGTCCCATCGCCAATCAGACCAATGCGAATCCTCAAGGAATCGCATGCACCAACAATTGATCATGCCCCCGAGCCGACCAGTTCGAAGCGGCAATCAACACGACCTTGCTGCCCGATCGCAGCACGCCGTCGTTCTGCCCCCACTGCACCACAAAATCCAGGATTTGCTGTGGCGTGCTGTCAGTCAGATTGGCGATCAGCGGCGTGACTCCCCAGAACAGCGACATCTTGTTCGCCACATGCGGATAGGGCGTCAGCCCCAGGATGGGGACTTGCAGGCGTTGATTGGAGATCGACAATGCCGTCTTTCCTGTGCGCGTCGCCACGACAATCAGATTCGCATCCAGCATCTCGGCAACGATGCCCGCGCCATGTGTCACGGCTTCGGTCACTTCCAGGGCACGGGTGCGGACATGAGCCAGGCTGATATCGGGCGGAGACTGATGGACTCGCAACCGTTCGGCCTCGTGCGCCAGCCGGTTCATCATGCTGACCGCTTCCACCGGATAATCCCCGGCGGCCGATTCTCCAGAGAGCATAATGGCGTCGCTGCCGTCGAGCACCGCGTTGGCCACATCGCTGGCTTCCGCACGCGTCGGCCGGCTGTTTTTCTGCATGCTGTCGAGCATCTGCGTGGCAGTGATCACGGGGATGCGATGTTGATTGCACAGCCGGATAATCCGCTTCTGCAGACCGGGCACACGAGCGATGTCGACTTCGACACCCAGATCGCCGCGCGCCACCATCACCATGTCCGTCGCGACAAGGATCCGCTCGAGATCGTTGACGGCTTCAATCTTCTCGATCTTGGCCACGATCTGCGGCACCAGCGGCGGATTGTGGTCCGCGATGGCCTGTTGCAATTCCTCGATATCCTCGGCCCGACGGACGAAACTCAGGCCGATAAAATCGATTTGATGTTCGAGGGCCCACACCAGATCTTCGCGATCCTTGGGGGTCAGGCTGGGGGTGCTCAAGATGGCTCCCGGCAGGTTGATCCCCTGCCGATTGCGGATCGTGCCCGGCTGAATGACCTCACAGACGACGCGGTCTGCCGACAGCGGTTTTTCCACCACGCGCATCGACACGGCACCGTCGGCGAGCAGGATCAAGTCTCCCACTTGCAGATCGTCAACAAGAGCGGAATAGGTGCAAGTCAGATGTGAGGGTTGCATGGGATCAGCCTGGCGGACAAATTCCACCCGCATGCCGGCGACGCAGTCAAGCACCCCCTGGGGCAGTTCATTCAGCCGAATCTTGGGTCCCGAGAGATCCCCCAGGATGCCCAGCGGCCGGCCCAGACGAGATGAGATCTCGCGAATGTGTCCGACGACCTCGGTCAGCCACTCGTGGCTGCCATGAGCAAAATTGAGCCGAAAGACATCGACCCCCGCCTTGACCAGCTCTTCCAGTTTGGCTGGCTTGGCACAGGCGGGCCCGACCGTTGCGATGATTTTTGTCTTGACCTGCATCAGCCGTTCGCCGACTCCGCCCTTATGAATAGTCGCTGCCGACATTGCGTCTCCCTACCGTTGGCGTGACGTGCAACACATGGCGAATTGTGACCGTTCGCAGAATGAACGGCAAGGTGCGCCAGGGACGAAAGGATTCCCAATGGGCGGTGACCTTACGCGGCTTCATTCTGCTCCAACGGCGCAGGCGGCTGATTGGCGGGGCGTTTCCGAAGGCGCTGCGACAGTGGCAAGTCTTCCAGATTCTTCAACCCGAAGACTTCCAGGAACGTGCGGGTCGTCTCATACAGATGCGGACGCCCGAGCGAATCTTCGGCTCCGCCAATCTTGACGAGGCCCCGTTCCATCAACTGTTTCAACATTTCCGTGCAACTGACACCACGGATGGCTTCGATCTCGGCGCGAATGATCGGCTGGCGATAGGCCACGATGGACAGGGTTTCCAGTGCGGGAGCAGTCAGCTTCAATTCCGCCTGCCGTTGATGGAGCTTCCCCAACCAATGGGCGAAAGCCGGACGCGTCAACACCTGGTATCCGGCCGCGACCTGTTCGATCCGGAACGACGAGCCGTGCTGGTCATAGAGTTCATTGAGCTGGCGGGCAATTGTCCGGGCTTCGGTCGGATCGGCCAGCAGCGCAAATTGGGCCAGCTTGCGGGAGGACAGCGCCCCATCGGCAACAAACAGTACCGCTTCGACACGGGCCATTTTCGGTGTGCGAATTCCGGCCGCGCGGTTGGCCGACGGGAACGCCAGCGTTTCGGCGGACTCGGCCGTGGCCACTCGCCACAGCCATTCGATGGCCGGTTTCCGAGAGTCTGCAGTCGCCGGACGCTGGCCGCTCGTGGAACCCATTCGAGTTGGCGATACGTGCCACGCAGACATGATGGTCGACGACCTTACTAAGATCACCGCGACCGCATCAGAACCATCCGGCTGACGTCGGACGATCGCCTATGCAACGCGATCAAACGGAGATTTATTCCTGACCGCGAACGGCCACTCGACGCTGCGGAGACCCGGCCTGCCAGGCTTCCAGTTTCACCAGCACCTGGCTGACCGCGAGCAACGGATCGTCCGCTTCGGCCTCGAGGCGCACGGTCTTCTTGGGATCCTTCACATGCACCGCGGAGCACGTAAAGAGGAAGGAATCGCTGTCCTCAAGATAGGTGAAATACTGTTTGCTCTTGGCGACACCGAGGGCTCGCAGCCGCTTCGTAGCGACTTGCCAGGTCAATTCGTCAACGCCGGCGACAGATTCTTGGTCTGCAGTGGCCGGGGCCGCTTCGGGTTCTTCAGCGATCTCGGGTGCCTTCGGCGGGATGACAGCCGGAGGGCTGCGACGGCCTGCATTCGCTGCCTTGGACGCTGGGGGAGGCGCGAAACTTGCCGCGTCCGCTACTTCATTTTCAGAAGCGGATGTCTCTGGCTGAAACACCGGCGCGTCGTGAGCATCGCGTGGACGGGTCGGCGGAGCGATTTTTTTCTTCAACGGCGGACGAGAATTGTTTTGGACCGGCGGAGCTTCGAACGGATTCGCTTCTTCGGCATTCTCCGCAGGATTCTCCTGCCGTGGCGGCAGTTGCGTCTCCGGGCCGCGTCCAGGATTCACACGACCGTTCGATGCATCCCCCTCAAAGCCCGAGTTGGCATCGGCGAAACGCTGGCCGCGAGGTTGCGTATTCGCATTCGACGTGTCGTCGAATTCATTGAACGGTTCGGCAGCGTTGGCCACGTCGTCAAACTCATTCGTCGACTTCTTCTTAGCCTGCGGACGCTGCCGAGTTCGCGGAGTCACTTCTTCCGCGTCGCCATTGTTTAGATCGTCGGCAGAGTTCTCGACGAGCTCTTCATCCAAGTTTTCTTCGAAAGGCGAGGCCTGCCGACTGCGCGGACGGGGCGATTCCTCTGCGAACTGATCAACATCACGACCCGTCCTGCGACCGGCCGGAGCGGACCGTCGTGAGGCCAACGGATCGTCGAATCCATCGACCTCTGCGGACGATTCTTCGAGCGGAGCGAACAGATCGTCGGCCTCGTGCCGCGCCGCATCGCCCAGCCGTGATTCGGCCGGGGACCGGTGCTCGCGGCTGGTGGCCGCCGACTTGGGACCGTTAATATCGATCAGATTGCCTGGGGCAAACTGTGGAATTCCGACGACGGCGAATATTGGAACAGCCACCAGGGGTGCGAGCATCAGCAACGCACCCATCGGACCACTTCCTGTGGAACGCATGGCAGACACCTCCCTGTGTCATACCGACTCTTCAACACGACCGCTGCAATTTTGGGTCTATCGCGTGCGGCGGTGCCGAAGGTACGGCGAATTCTTGACAGCAAAAAACCTTGCTGGCCGAGGGTCTAACTTCTCAGCGTTGGGGATTCTAGTAACCGTCTTCCGGACCGACAATGGCAAAATCTGCCGGTTCGAGGACGAAAACGGGGGAGAGATTGAAGAATTTGCAAATGAGGCCCCTCCCACACCGCCGGGAGTGATTGCCACAGATCTCAAAGGACCGTATTCGCGGGCCGCAACGAATGATTCAGGTTCAAAGCGATCGAGTTGGCTGTCTGGGGTTGATTCAGAAGAGTTTTAGCCACGGATGAACACGGATGAAACACGGATTGGATCATCGTGTGTGTAGCCGAATATGATACGCAAACTCGATCGTTGTTGGAATTTTCGTTGGACGGACAGATATCCATTGCGGGCGTCTTTATCCGTGTTTCATCCGTGTCAATCTGTGGCTAAAAATCTTCGTGAATTTGACCCCAGGGTTCTGTTAGCGTTTCTAAATAACTCAGGGCTGCCGCCGCCGCCAATGTTCTTGTTTGACGCCGTCGCTGCTACGGCGTTAGCATCTCACAAGGGAACTCCGTCGCGAGCGCGTGCCGCGAATGGGTGGTCAAAACTCATCGTTTTTCGGAAGAAGTACGTTCATGTCGGGCTTTCCGCGCCGGGCGCTGGTCAGCGTTAGCGATAAAACGGGTCTTGTGCCGTTCGTCAAACGCTTGGTGGAATTGAAGTTTGAGATCGTCTCGACGGGGGGAACCAAACGGCACCTCGCCGACAACGGCATCCCCGTGCTGGATGTCGCCGACTACACCGGTTTTCCGGAAATCATGGACGGACGGGTCAAGACGCTCCATCCGAAGGTGCATGGCGGCCTGCTGGGCCGACCCGATTTGCCCGAAGACGCCGCCGCCATCCGGGCGCATGGAATCATTCCGTTTGAACTGGTCGTGGTGAACCTCTATCCGTTTCAACAAACGGTCGCCAAACCGGGCGTGACTCTCGCCGAGGCCATCGAAAACATTGACATTGGCGGGCCGAGCATGATTCGGTCGGCATCGAAGAACCATGCCTATGTTGGCGTCGTAACCCATCACAGCCAGTTCGCGCAAGTCCTGTCCGAACTGGACGCCGGCAACTTGACGCTCGAATTTCGTCGCCGGCTGGCCGGGGCCGCATTCGAGATGACCGCTCAGTACGACCGGGCGATTGCCGACTACTTCGACAAGATCAATGCTCCCGCCGAAACGGCCGCTCCATCACGATTGCCGCCGGAATTCTCGATCCGACTGCAGCGCAAGCAAGAGTTGCGGTATGGTGAGAATCCGCATCAGTCCGCGGCGTTCTACGTGGAATCTCCCGCCCCTGTCGCCACACTGGCCGCCTCGGAGCAACTGCACGGCAAGGAGTTGTCGTATAACAATCTCCTCGATTTGGATTCGGCCCTGTCGCTGGTGCGTGAGTTTTCCGATCCCGCCGCTGTGGTCTTAAAACACAACAATCCCTGCGGTGCCGCGGTCGCCTCGAATCTGGCCGAAGCCTTTCGGAATGCGTATGCCGGCGATCCCGTCAGTGCGTTTGGTTCCATCCTGGGATTCAACCGCGAAGTCGATGCCGCGACGGCCGAAGAGCTGTGTGTTCCCGATCGATTCGTGGAAGCCATCATCGCCCCGGGGTATTCGCCAGAAGCATTTCAAATCCTGACGACGAAGCCCAAGTGGAAGGCCAATGTCCGCTTGTTGCATTGTCCGACATTGACCTCCTCGCGTGGAGTCGAGTTCGATTATCGTCGCGTGACCGGCGGCTTGCTGGTGCAAGAACGGGACGAAGTTCCCTCGGTCGAGAGTGAATGGAAAGTCGTCTCCAAACGTGAACCGACCGCTGCCGAGTGGATCGATCTGAAGTTTGGCTGGCGCGTCGGCAAGCACGTGAAGTCCAACGCGATCGTCTTCGTGAAGGGAGGCATGGTCGTGGGCGTGGGAGCCGGGCAGATGAGCCGGCTCGATTCCTGCCACATGGCCGCCTACAAAGCGGGCGAACGGAGCCGTGGTGGTTGCGTGGCCTCAGACGCCTTCTTCCCCTTCCGCGACGGAATCGACGAAGCGGCGAAAGCCGGTATCACAGCCGCCATTGAACCGGGCGGTTCCAAGCGAGATGATGAAGTGATCGCCGCCTGCAACGAACACGGCATCGCCCTAGTCTTCACAGGCCGCAGGCACTTCCGCCATTAGTCCATATTCACATGAGGTTTTCTCTTGACGGTCAATGGGAGGGTGAGGCTCCTGCCGAACCGCGTGGTCTCTCGACATCCGGTAGATTGAGCGGCAGGAGCCTCGCCCTCCCATCAGCCGAATCAAGTTCAGTGACAGCAATTAGGACAGCGTCGCATCATGCCTGCTGGCCGTGGTTCTGAATTGAATCCGCCGAATCGCTTTCAGGTGCTCCGTGCAGAACTGGATCCCGAGCACCTGGAATTCGACGACGACTTCTGGGCCGAGCAGGCCAATCTGAAGACCGAATTCCTGCCCGATAATTCAAAGTCGATCATCAGCGAAAACGACAGCCCCGACATTGCCTTTCGCTACAGTCTGAATGCGTATCGTGGTTGCGAACATGGCTGTGCCTACTGTTACGCGCGACCGACCCACGAATACCTGGGGCTGAATGCGGGAGTCGATTTTGAATCGAAGATCTATGTCAAAGAACGGGCTCCTGAACTCTTTCGGGAATTCCTGTCGCGCCCGAAATACCAGTCCGAATTGATCGTCATGTCAGGTGTGACCGACTGTTATCAGCCGGCCGAACGCCAGTACCAACTCACACGTCGCTGCCTGGAAGTCGCCTTGGAATTCCATCAGCCGGTGGGGGTGATCACCAAGAATGCGCTGGTCGTGCGGGACCTGGACATCTTGACCGAGATGGCCCGGCAGCGACTGGTGCAGGTCAATATCAGCCTGACGAGCCTGGATCAGGAACTGACCCGAACCTTGGAGCCGCGGACCAGTTCCCCCACGGCAAAACTGCGAGCAATCCGCACGCTGACCGACGCGGGGATCCCCGTACGCGTGATGGTCGCCCCGATCATTCCCGGCTTGAACGACAGCAGCCTGCCAGCAGTTCTGGAAGCGGCGCGCGAGGCCGGTGCCCAGGGCGCGAGTTACATCCTGGTCCGCCTGCCCCTGACGGTCCTGCCCGTGTTTCAAGAATGGCTCGAACGGACGCACCCGACTCAACGCGAACGCATTGAGCATCTGATCCAGAATACGCGTGAAGGAAAGCTCAGTTCCTCGCAATTCGGCGAGCGGATGCGCGGCACGGGGGCGATTGCCGAACAGATCCAGCAGACCTTCCGAATCTTCCGGCGCAAGCTGGGTTATGCAGAACAAATGCCCGAACTAGAATACAGCCACTTCGAAGTCCCGCGTCCGAAGTCAGGACAACTCACCTTGTTTTAAATCGAGAGAAGCACTCGCAATCACACTCCCCATAGTAGGTTATACCAAACCAATGTTTCAACGAACCCATCGGGAGCGATCGAAGTGAACCAGACCAAGGGCCTGAAGGGGAGAGCAAACCATTTTGGAAGGCGGCTGTACAACATCAAGTACATCACCGGTCCCATGCTGAAGACATAGACCGCGAGTAAAATCGCGATCGCAAAGAACCACATTAACCGCTGATTCCAGTCTCGCTTCACCTCCATGCTGGCGATTCTCCCACGGTAAATCTCATTGAACGCGGCATACGATACGCCGCCTGACGCTCCCCTGCAATTGGGATTACACTGACGTTTCCGATGTCGATACAGCCTACCGACCTGTGTGACGAAGTCAGTGTGGCGACGTGATTTGCCAGCGCTTCCCCGCAGCGGTAAACTACACACTGAGACCGAGGGAGCGGTGGCCCTCGATTGCGCCTCTTGAAAAATATCTCACATGATGGAACGCCAGTGAGCCAGGTCGCCGAAACGCTCGACATCAAGTCCGCTGGCCCCGACAAGCATGTCGTGGCCTTTCTGGACATCGGGACCAACTCGGTGCGCATGCTGCTTGCCCGCATCGATCCCAATCATTCCTTCTCGGTCATTTCCCAACAGAAGGAAGTGGTGCGCCTGGGCGAAGGGGAGTTCCGCGACAATCAACTTCAACCCCAGGCCATGCGTCGCGCCGTGCTGGTCTGCAGCCAGTTCGTGCAGATGGCCCAGGCCCACGGTGCCCACGAAATCGTGGCGGTGGCCACCTCTGCCAGTCGCGATGCCAGTAACCAGGCCGCCTTTCTGCGGCGTCTGGATCGCGAAGCGCACCTGGACGTCCGCGTGATCTCCGGCAAGGAAGAGGCGCGGTTGATCTATCTGGGAGTCGTCAGCGGCCTCAACCTGGGGGACAAGCGAGCCCTCTTCATCGACATCGGCGGGGGCAGTACCGAAGTCATCGTCGGCAACCAGTCGCAGCATGATTTCCTCGATTCGCTGAACTTGGGAGCCATCCGGCTGACCTCGCGCTTCTTCCAGCCCACCGATACCGGTCCGGTGTCTGAGCGGCTCTATCAACAAATCAAACAGTACGTGCGCACGTCGGCCATTCGCACGCTGCAGCAACTGAAACCGTGGCGGACGGACATTGCCGTGGGCAGTTCCGGGACGATCTGTAACCTGGCTGAAATCGCGTTCCGAATTGTGCATCGCCGGCCGTGGAAACGGGACGATATCCTGACGCTCAGCGATATCCAGCAAATTGTCCCCCACTTGTGTCATTGCACTTTGGAAGAACGTGCCAAGCTGCCGGGAATCAATCCGGAACGGGCCGACATCATCGTAGCCGGTGCGGCGATATTGGAAACATTTCTGGAAGAATTGGGCGTTAGCGAAGTGCGGGTGAGCGAGCGCGGTCTGCGCGAAGGGTTGCCCATCGACTACCTGTCGCGGATGGAGCACCTGCCGCCGCTGGAGTTGCGCTCGTTCCGAGAGCGGAGCGCCTTTCAATTGGGGCGGTCGTGTGGCTTCGACGAAACGCACGCGCGGACTGTGGCTCGCCTGTCGCTGCAGTTCTTCGATTCGGCCTTCCAGATCGGGCTGCACAAGCTGGGTGACTGGGAACGCGAACTGCTGGAATACGCCGCACTGCTGCATGACATCGGCGCGTTTTTGTCGTACTCCAAGCACCGCGAGCATACCTATTATTTCATTCGGAGTGCCGATCTGCTGGGTTTCGACAACACCGAAATTGCGATCATCGCGGCGACCGCGTTGTTTCACGGCAAATCGGTGCCCCAGATGAAACATCGCGAATTCGCGGACCTCGACAAACGCGCACGCAAAATCGTCCGCTCGTTGTGCATGTTCCTGCGGATGGCAGAAGCCCTGGACCGCAGCCATACGGGTGCCGTGACGAATGTCCGTTTCGTCCGCTCGGCACCCGACACGATCTCATTGGAGATCGTCTCCCCAGTCGACTGCCAGTTGGAACTCTGGGGAGTGAAACGTCACGAACTGTCTTTCGAGCAAGTGTTCAAACACAAGCTGGTCGTGACGCACAATGGAACGAAATGAAGACAAATTACGTCTTCTACCCTATTTCTTTCGCATCTCCTGATGGCTTACGGGTTTTGCGCCCGTGATGTCGAAATTCCCGGAGTTGCTACAACCGTTACGCGTGGCTGACGTTCAGAGTTAAAACGACGTCAGCCGGGTGGAACGGCAGTGCAAACGGTTGCCCGCTCTACGATATTCAGTTGATACGTTAAGAGTCGGCTTCTGCCCCCCAATGGCAGAGACCGTCCTTCGCCCGAGTCGCCGGAAATTGGCGATTGGCTTACGGTTATCAAAGATCGCCAGATTTACCTGCACCGAATTTTCCACAGAGATTAGCCATGGTTCTTGCGAATTTGGGAGATTTTTTAAAGGATCTGCGTCGCTCGTGGAGGACCACGCGTCCTGCCCGACGGACGAGTTCCGCCAAACGCCAGAACTCACTGGTCGCTGACGCTGCGGAATGCCTGGAAGTCCGGGTCGTCCCGGCTGCGTCTCCGGTATTGAACATTACGCCGGCCGTGACGGTCGCCGAGGGGAATACCGCGACCACGGAAGCGGTCTTTACCGTGACCCTTTCCGCCGCCAGCACGGCCTCGGTGACCGTGGTCTATACGACCGCGGACGGGACCGCCACGACGGCCGACGGCGACTATCAGGCAAAAACCGGAAATTTGACGTTCGCTCCGGGAGAAACGACGAAAACCATTTCGGTCCTGGTCAACGGCGACACGAAATTCGAATCCAACGAGACGTTTTCGGTCACTCTGTTGACTCCCACCATTGCGAAAATCGGGACGGGTCAGGGGACGGCAACGATCACGAATGACGATAACGCCCCGACCGTCAGCATCGGGTCTCCCGGGACGGTGTTTGAGGGGAACAGTGGCACCAAAGTGGCCAGTTTTCCGGTCACCTTGAGCAATCCCAGTTCGGTCCCGGTCACGATCCATTACGCGACTATGGATGGGACCGCCACCGTCGCCGATAACGACTATGTCGCGGCCAGCGGTAACATCACGTTCGCCCCCGGCGAAACCACCAAGACCGTTGAAGTGACGATCAAGGGTGACACCAAGGCCGAAACCGACGAGACCTTCGATGTGAAGTTGACCTCGCCGACACCGGCTGCGGTCACGATCCCCACTCCAACGGCGACCGCCACCATTGGCGATGACGACACTTTGCCCGTGCTGAGCGTCAACAATCCCGCGTCGATTAACGAAGGTGACACCGGCACGGTAACGCTGCTCTTCACGGTCACCTTGTCGGCCACCAGTACCCAAACTGTCACCGTGGCTTATACGACGGCAGACGGCACCGCGACGATTGCAGATAATGACTACACTGCGGCCTCGGGTACGTTGACGTTCGCTCCAGGACAGACCACGAAGGAAATCTCCGTCGTTGTGAAGGCGGACATCAAAAATGAAGCCGATGAAACGATCCTGCTGCAGTTGTCCGCTCCCACGAATGCACGCGTGGCGGTCAGTCCTGGCACGGCCACCATTACCGATGATGACGCTGACAACCAGCCCACAGTCCGTTTGACCCAACCAGTCACGGTGACCGAAGGCAACACGGACACCGTCGACGCCACGTTCCATGTCATCTTGTCCCAGGCCACGGGGCAGGCGGTGACGGTGATGATTGCCACGGCGGATGGATCGGCCAAAGTGTCCGACAACGACTATCTGGCAAGTTCCGCGACGATCACGTTTGCACCCGGCGAGACGGACAAGACATTCGTTGTCAAAGTCAACGGTGACACCAAGCTGGAGGCCAACGAAAACTTCTCGGTCTCCTTGTCGGGGGCCACGAACGCGACAATCACGACGGCCACGATTGCCGGGACAATCACCAACGACGACGGCGGAACGGTCTCCATCACGAAGACTGCCGACGGTGCCGAAACGACTCCGCCCAGCAAGGGAAAATTCACCGTCACGCAATCCGGAATCAGCGCCACGGACACGGTGGTGACATACACCGTGGCGGGCACGGCTGAAGCCGGCGAGGGGCATGATTATGCAGAACTGTCTGGGACGGTGACGATTCCCGCGGGGCAAACCTCGGTCGTGATCAACGTCACACCGTTTAACGATGCCGAGACCGAAGTTCCCGAAACCGTGATCGTCACGCTGGACGAGATCACCTCCGGCGACGGTTCGGTGGAATTGAACCCGGACACTGAGAAACTCACCGCGACCGTTCAAATCCTCGACGCCGCCGGCCTGCCGACCCTGACTGTCGGCGAAGCAGTGACCTATACCGCGAAGCAGGCCCCGATCAAGATTCTGCCACAAGCGACAGTGGGCGCAGCGACGCTCGGAGGGGGGACGCTGTCCATCAGCGTCGATGCCGTGGTGAACGGTAACTTGATTGTCGACCGCTTCCGCTTCCCAAAAATCCGATCGCTGGGTACGACAGACGGCTTCCAATACGTCAACAACCACCTGGTGCTGACGATCGACTTGAAGGAGAATGTTACTTCCGCCGCGATTCAGTCGTTCCTGCGCGGCCTGAAGTTCTCGACCAAGGACACCGGCCTGGCACAGGCAACGCGATCCTTTGTGATCAGCCTGGCCAACGCGGCGGGCCAGTTGAGTTCAGTGACCCAGACGATCAACGTGAATGCGGGTAGCTGATCGACAAGGAAGCGGCACGGTAGCGCGTTCTTACGAACGGCTTGGGGATCGAACCTGTTATACTTCACGCGGTGAGGAATGAGGCCGGGTTGAAGTGTTGGAAGTTGTGGGTCATGAGGGTGGCGAGTTGGGGGCGGTGTTTTGTGGGGATGTTGTCGAGGCAGCCATCGATGGCGTGGCGGAA
>CAMAVF010000086.1 GCA_945861445.1 Planctomicrobium piriforme
CTCGCTCTCCTTTAATGAGGCTAATGCAATCTTCGCCTTGAACGCTGAACTGTGATACTTTCTCGCCTTTCCCATCCACGTCCTTCCAGAAGCTCGGTGCCCAAAACAGAGCATATTTCACTGTCCAGCTTTCTGGGACCATCATAGGGACTTATAGGACCTATGGGATTGGTGTTCGAAGACGCCACGGGGGTTGCCCGGGCTGGCGCTTTGGTGAGCCAATTGATCGTCGCTTCGTGCAACGGCATCAGGGCACCGCAGCAGCAACGTCCGACTTCACGGCGCCCAAAAGCCGCAAGAATACAAAACCGCTGCAATTCCAGGCATTCCTGGATCACGAGTTGAACATAACAGACATTATCGGACGTTGTGTAGTGGTTGGTTTTTGAGGTGAATGCTGTTCCGTGGCACGCCTCTCATCGCTCGTTCGCCCCTCGAACTCACGGACTCTTCCCAAGGTCGAACACAAAAGTCGACCTGGCGCGATGCCCGTGCGATCCGACAACGCGATGGTGAGCTTGCACAAGATGGCTTCGTTCTGCGGGCCATACTTGCGTGCTGCGCGGGCCGGACGGGAGAACTGTTAAACGAACTCACGATTGGCTGACGTCAGGCCGGCTTGGCGATGACGTCCGTGGTGGCCTGCTCTTCGAAGACGCCCATCTTGCGGAACTTGTTGTAACGCCGATCGAGTAGCTCGTTCGACTTCAGTCCCGACAGCGACCGGAAGCCGCGGACGAGGAATGACTTCAACGTCGCCGCCATCGCCCGGTGGTCGCGATGAGCAGCACCGAGAGGCTCTGGAATCACGTCGTCGATGACCCCCAGCCGGTGCAGATCTTTGCTCGTGAACTTCAACGCCTTCGCCGCCAGGTTGGCATACTTGGAATGCTTCCACAGAATGCCGGCACAACCTTCCGGACTGATCACCGAATAATAGGTGTGCTGCAACATGGCGATATGGTCGCCGATTCCAATCCCCAACGCACCGCCCGACCCGCCCTCTCCGATCACCACGCAGATGATCGGCGTCGGAATGCGAGACATCTCGCGCAGGTTCAAGGCGATGTTATAAGCCTGGCCGCGTTCCTCGGCACCGATTCCGGGATGGGCACCCGGAGTATCGATGAAGCAAATGATCGGCAGCTTGAATTTCGCCGCCATCTGCATTTTGGCCAACGCCTTCCGATAGCCTTCGGGATGTGGGCAGCCGTAAAAACACTCGGCCCGCTCTTTTAGAGTTTTGCCTTTTTGCTGGCCGATAAACATGACCTTGCGATCTTCGATTTTCGCGAATCCCGTCCGAATGGCCCGGTCGTCGCCAAACGATTTGTCGCCGTGCAATTCGACGAATTCATCGAAGATCAATTCGAGATAATCATCGGTCTGCGGCCGTTCCGCGTGCCGAGCCACCTGGACCGTTTCCCACGCGTCCAGATTGTCGAAAATATCCCGCTTGAGACGATTGATTTCCATTCGCAGATTGCGGATTTCTTCCCGGACCTCAGGCGTGGGCACGTCGGCTCGCCACTGGTTTTCGAGAGCTTGCAACTTTTCTTCGAGATCATAAATAGGCCGTTCGAACGGCAGACGATGCGTGATCGCCATAGTTGATCCAACTTTCCAGCGGTACTTCTACACGGGTTACGAAGTTGACGTAAACCGGACATTTTCCAACGATTCTCGGCGAATTACGGATTGTAACAAATCGCTGATTCGATGGGGAGTGCGGAACAGGCTTCGGCCTCGCGGGACGTTCACCCGATCGTTATAAATGACATCAAACAACCTTGATGTATTGCTGCGAGGCGACTTGTATGAGACTTCCTTTGTGGATTGCCGTGGCCATCTGTGGTCTGGGAATTCAGGCTGGTTCTGGAGCCGATGCGCCCCCTGCTCCGCAACTGCTGATTCATTATCCGTTCGATAAGGATCTCAATCCAACCGTTGGCAAGCCGACCTCTCAAATGGCCGCCGGCGGGATTGCCGTCAAGGATGGGTTCGCTGTGTTTGACGGTACCGACGACCTCGTGGAAGTCATCCACAATCTACCCGAGACCGACTTCACGATCGCCATTCGTTTTAAAACGGCAGTTCCCCAATGTGGAATTTTTGCCGTGCATACGGGGCCGCTGGGGCAGGCTGGTAATGACCGCCACATGTTCCTGAAAGATGGCAAGCCGCAGCAGCGTGTCTACAACAACGAAACGATTGGTGCGACCGAAGGGAACGCTGCGGACGGGCAGTTCCATACGTGGATGCAAGTGCTGCGGATGGGTGGCGGTCAGCAGATTTTCCTGGATGGCAAACTGGTCGCCTCGGGCCAGAAGGGGGCGAGTGACTTTGTCGCCGACCAGGGATTCCTGATTGGCTATTCCAGCGACGCCGGGCATCCGTATTTCCAGGGTGAGATCGACGATTTGAAGATCTGGAATCGCCCGCTGACCGAGGTTCAGATTGCGGCCGTGTTGAAAGGCGAGCCACTGGAAGGGGGGCTCGCATTGACCGCCCTCCCCCTGCCCTCCACTTTGCCCCCCATCAATCCGGCCAATGCCAAATTGCTGGCGCCATTGGCAGGACACCCTGCGACCGGCTCCAGCGTGGCCTTCAGCCCGAATGGTCAGCAAGTTGCAGCGGGATATTTCAATAATGCGTTGCGAGTCTGGAATCTGGCGGATGGCAAGCCCACCGATGCGACGGCTCACAAGGCCGGAATCACCGCCGTGCGGTTCAACCCCGCAGGCGATCAGATTGCCACCGCAGGAATGGACAATTCCATCCTGATCTGGGCGAATCCCCCGGCCGCGATGCCGGTGAAGACACTCGCCGGCCATACGCGCTGGGTGCGAGATCTGGCCTACACCCCGGATGGTATGCGTTTGGTGAGCGTGAGCGACGATCGATCGGTCCGTGTCTGGAATCTGGCGGATGGCAAGGTCCTGCACACGCTGACGGGGCACACCGATTGGATCATGGCGCTGGTCGTACGAGCAGACGGACGATATGCCGCTACGGCCGGCTACGACCAAACGATTCGTCTCTGGGACCTGGACCGCGGAGCGCAGGTCAAACAGTTTTCGACCAAGGGACAAATCGTGTCCGATCTCGCCTGGACCGCAGATGGAATGGCATTGATCTCAGTCGGCCTGGATCGGATGGTTCGCATCTGGAATCCGCTCGACGGACAGCAAGTGCGCGAGCTGGCAGGGCACACGGATCAACTCCATTGCCTGGCCATGCATCCGGCAGGTCAGTTGCTGGCCACGGCCGGAGCGGATCGCATCGTACAACTTTGGAACCTCACCACCGGAGAAAAGCTGAAGCCACTGGAAGGTTCAACAACCTGGCTCCACGGCCTGACCTGGTCAGCAGATGGAAGCAAACTCGGGTCGATCGGAGTCGATCAAGTGGTCCGCTTATGGGAGTTCCCGGCGAATTGATTCTGCCGCCGTAGGAACTGAGGAAATGCTTTTTTGCCACGGATGGACACGGATGAAACACGGATTGGATCATCGTTTGCCAAGTCTAAGGGAAGCATCGGTTCAATCCTTTTCAAGGGCAATTGGAATCACGGTCCCTTTGCGCATTGACCCTGTCTTAATCCGTGTCCATCCGTGGCTAAAAAACTCCTCGCAACAGCCGAGCACCACCAAAACAAAACAGCCGACCCCGCGCAATCGGGGCCGGCTGTGGGACTGTGTTTTTGTTGTTCGAGCAGCGAATCAATTACTCGGACTTCTCGGCGGGTTTGTCTTCGCCGTCCTTGCTTTCGCCTGCTTTTTCTTCCTTCACTGTGGGCTCGGCGGGGGTCGGAATGGCTTCCTTCTTTTCTTCTTTCTTCTCTTCCTTCTCCTTGGATGTCTTCAGTTCGTCTTCGGCCTTGGTCAGCTTCTCTTCGGTCGCGACCAGTTTCTCTTTTGAGGCAGTCAATTCGGCGGTCAGCGCCGCCTTTTCTTCGGTCAACACCTTGTTGGCTTCGTTGGCTTTCTTGGTGGCTTCGTCTGCCGCTGCCAGCTTGGCGGTGCTCTCTTCCTGAGCCCTCTTCAACGCTGCTTCGGCCGCCGCTTTGCCCTTGGCAGTGGCATCGGCGGTCTTCTTCAAGTCGGCAGCAATCGCGGCCTGCTTCTCAGCTTCCGCCTTGGCTTCTTCTGTCGCGTTGCGCGCTTTGGCAACTTCCGTAGCCATCTCTTCTTTCAGCTTGGCGACTTCGGCCAGCAGCTTGGTGCGCTCATCCATCAGGCTGGTGACGGCAGCTTCTGCTTGAGTGGCGTCTTCAGCCCGGCTGAGGGCGATGTGATACGGAAGAATCGAGTATTGACGATCCACACTGCTCGAGTAGACCCCTGCTGTGGGGGTCGGCAACGCGGGACCGCAATTTCGTCCCCTGCCCGCTTCGACCTGGCCGACCATTGTCGTGACACCCGCCGCTAACAACCATGACATCATTCGCTTGTTCAAAATAAAAACTCCCGAGTTTAGGTGACCGTGATCCAGGGCATTCCCATCCCAAAGGTGTTGGATTTCCTGATTGAACGGCGAATCGTTTACAAAAGTGTGTGATCTGTACTGGATGGCGTGCGATGCACTTTGCTGTCAGTGATCGCGCGTAAATTCTTGTGTGGTGGGATGGCCCCATCAGTCGTGGCTGGCCCCGACCGAACTGGGATCAACTGCGGTTGTTGGTCATGGCGACCAGGCAGGTCCGTCTGCAGATTGCGGAAGAGGCAACGAGGATTCAGGCAGGTTGATTGTCGTCGACTTCAAGGTTGGTGGTCATTTTGCAGAACAGTATTGATACTGCAATGAAAAACCGTTGGCAAGACCTAAGAAAGTTCTCGGCAATTTCGGGAGTGTCCGTTGCTGCTCGCATCGAAAACCGCCAAAATAACCCGTTTCCCAACGTGGATTACTCCAGTTGGGCATAACATTCTGATGTTGCCGAATTTGCGGCAATAAGGTCCCCAGTCCCATGCCCCTTGTCATAAGTCTTAAGCAGCAGACGTCGATTCCTATCGAAGTCGATACGATTCGCATGGAAACGATTCGCACGCAAACTTTAGACGCAGTGCGAGCCACGCGGATCCATTACGGCAACAAGTCCCCTGCTCTGTCCGACTTTTTTTATGTCTCGGGATCGGCAGCGGATGACTCCGAAATTATCTGGGAGGGAGACTGCTCGAAGGTCAAATTGATTGGTGCCTGTCTGACCACGGGGCGGATCGTTGTGAAAGGCCACGCTGGTATGCACGTCGGTGCTGAAATGCGTGGCGGTGAAATCATCGTGCAGGGCGACACGTCCGATTGGCTGGGAGCAGAAATGCATGGTGGTCGAATTCGCGTGCAGGGCAACGCCGGCCATCACGTGGGTGCCGTCTATCGCGGGGGCCGTAAGGGAATGACTGCCGGCGAGATTTTGATCGATGGCAATGCTGGCCATGAAATCGGCAACTCGATGCGTCGTGGACTGATTGCGATTGGTGGCACCGCGGGCGACGCGCTCGGGTACAATCTGATTGCCGGCACAATTTTAGTGTTTGGCGGCATTGGAATCAGGCCAGGTGCGGGGATGCGTCGCGGAACGATTGGACTGTTGGGACCTGTCGCCCCTCCCCCACTGCTGTCGACATTTCGGTCCGCGGGAACTTCGAGGCCCGTTTACTTGCAGATCTATCTACGACACCTGCGACAACAGGGGTTCGCTGTCCCGGACGAATGCTTCAGCCTGCCATACGAGCGGCATTGCGGCGATTTCCTGGAATACGGTAAAGGCGAGATTTTGGTCCGGGCGAGTTGAGTTGCAGATTGTTCAGTAAATTTCTCCCTATTGGGTTCGGCCTTCTCCTACAATGCTTCCTTCCCATCCACACGTTGCGGCCACTGTCAATATCGCTGAGAAGTTGCGTGAATCGGCTGCGGCTGCTCCGTACCAGCGGGCCGTCGTCTTCCCCGCTGGCCGAGATTCCCAGGGTCGCGTGACGTACTCACACCTGACCTTTCAACAGCTCGATCGCGAATCGGACCGACTGGCGCGCGGACTACGATTGCTGGGAGTTGTGCCAGGAACTCGACTGGTGTTAATGGTTCGCCCCAGCCTGGAATTCATCGCCCTGACCTTCGCCCTGTTCAAGGCAGGCGCCGTCGTGGTATTGATTGATCCCGGCATGGGCCGCACCAGCATTTTTCGCTGCCTCGATCAGGTCGAACCGCAAGGCTTCATTGCGATCCCAATCGTGCAGGCGATCCGCGTTTGTTCGGGATCACGTTTCAAGGCGGCTCGCCAGAACGTCACTGTTGGAGGTCGCCGCTGGTTCTGGAAGGGGCCGGATTATCAGGAGTTGCTCGGTGACGACTGGGAGCCGTTTGCCACAACAGCCACGTCTGCCACCGATCCGGCCGCCATCATTTTTACCAGCGGCAGCACGGGACCACCCAAAGGCGTGCTCTACGAACACGGCATGTTCGCAGCTCAGGTGGAATTGCTCCGCGAGTTCTATCAGATCCAGCCGGGCGAAGTCGACCTGCCCGGCTTCCCTCTGTTCGCATTGTTCAATTCGGCAATGGGGGTGACGACCATCATTCCCGACATGGACCCGACGCGACCCGCGCAGGTGGATCCAAAAAAGATCCTGGAAGCGATCGAAAACCACGGCGTGACTCAGGCGTTTGGTTCCCCGGCAATCTGGAATCGCGTGGGCCGTTACTGTGAACGGCATCACCGGACAATCCCTAACTTGCGTCGCGTCCTGTCAGCCGGAGCGCCAGTCCCGATCCCCGTGATAGAACGCATGCTGCAGGCCCTCGACGATTCACACTCCCCTGCCCTGCTCTCCTCTAACGCCAACGGTTCAGCAAGTCCCGCGACTCAGGAACTGGATCGGCTGCCGGACATTCACACGCCGTACGGAGCGACGGAATCGCTACCGGTCTGCTCGATCTCGGGCCGCGAAATCATTCGAGAAACAGCCGCCAAAACGCGTACCGGCGCCGGCACGTGCGTCGGCAGGCCGTTCCCGCGAATGGAACTCAAAATCATCGAGATCACTCACGGACCGATCCAGCATCTCGAACGGATCCGCGAACTGCAGCCCCATGAAATCGGCGAGATTCTGGTCAGCGGCCCGGTTGTGACGCGAGAATACTATCGCCAGCCAGAAGCCACATTGCTCGCCAAAATTCCAGACGGAGACCGCTTCTGGCATCGCATGGGCGATGTTGGCTATCGCGACATGGAGGGCCGGCTGTGGTTCTGCGGACGCAAGGCTCACGTGGTGGAAACGGAACACGGCCGGATGTTCACAATCTGTTGCGAAGCCATCTTCAACCAGCATCCGCGAATTTTCCGCAGCGCCCTGGTCGGCGTTGGTGAGAAGCCGCAGCAGCGACCGGTGATCATCGTCGAACCCGAAGCGGGCCAATTTCCCAAGACGACCGAAGATCAACGGCAACTGCACGCCGAGCTGCGGCAACTGGCGCTGGCCAATCCCCTGACGCAGCACATCGAAACCATCCTGTTTCACCCTTCCCTGCCGGTTGATATTCGACACAATGTGAAGATTTTTCGAGAGAAACTGGCCCCGTGGGCCGAACAGCAATTGCGGAAAGCGATCCACTAACCGCTCTGCGATCGGCGACTCTCCAAGACTCTATCCCTCTATCGACACATACGACATGCGTGTTCTAGTCACAGGTGGCGGCGGATTCCTCGGACTCTACATCACCGAGCAACTGGTGGCGCGGGGCGATCAGGTCCGCGTGCTGTGTCGGGGCGATTATCCGCGACTGAATCAACTGGGGGTCGAAACGATCCGCGGCGATGTGCGTGATGCGGCCATCGTCACCGGGGCTTGTGCCGGGATCGACGCCGTGTTCCATACCGCAGCCGTGCCAGGCATCTGGGGTCCGTGGGAACTCTACCACGGTATCAACACCGTCGGGACACAAAATGTGCTGGATGCGTGTTTGAAAATGGGGGTCCGCAAGCTGCTCTACACCAGCAGTCCCAGTGTCATCTATGACGGGCTGGATCATCACGGAATTACGGAAACACACCCCTACCCTGCCAGCTATCTCTGTCATTACCCTCACAGTAAGGCGCTCGCCGAACGTGCGGTCCTGGCGGCCAATGGCACGAACGGCATGGTCACAGCCGCGCTGCGACCCCACTTGATCTGGGGTCCACGCGACAACCATTTGATCCCCCGCCTGATTGAACGAGCCCGTAGTGAACGATTGCGACGCGTGGGTCACGGAACAAATCTGATCTCCATGAGCTACGTCGAAAACACCGCGAACGCTCATCTGCAGGCGATGGACCGGCTGGAAACAGGCTCACCTGTAGCCGGTCAGGCCTATTTCATTAACGAACCCGAGCCCGTCAATCTGTGGAACTGGGTTGATGAAATCCTCGCTGTGGCTGGCGAACCACCCCTCAAGAAACGGATTTCGGCCCGCGCCGCCTACGCCATTGGCGCCGCCTGTGAAGCAACTTACACCGCGCTACGGATCAAGTCAGAACCACCGATGACCCGCTTCCTGGCACTGCAATTGAGCGGCACCCATTATTATTCCGTCGCCAGGGCGCAGCGTGATTTCGGCTATCAATGTCCGGTCAGTGTCCCGGAAGGCATGCAACGGATGGCCGCCGATTGGCACAATTGCCGCAAACCCTGATGATTTGATCGCCCCGACGTTACTTCTGTCGCACGTCCAGACAGACGATATCCTTATCGTCGCGCAGGTACAGCAAACCATCCGCGAGGGCTGGTGCCTGTCGAGTGGACCCAATGACCGTTGCTCGTCCCAGTTCGTCATATTTTTCGGGTGTCAGACGGATCATCACCAACTCGCCGTTCATCGTTGTCGCGAACAGCTTGCCGTCGGCCGCGATCATATTGCCCTTGCCGAACCGCAGTTTCTGCCAGACCCGCTCGCCGGTTTCGGCGTTGATGCACGTCAGATGAGTGACCGGACCGGCAGCGCCGACGTTGTCGAATCCATAGAGGTGCCCCTCGTGCAGGATTGATGTCTGCCATTCATTCCGCAGCACGCTCTTGGTGCCAAGCGATGACCAGACTTCGCTGGCGTCGAACTGGTCCGCGTTGGGCTTCAACGCCAACAGCACGCTGCCGTGGTTTTCACCAGCCGAAATGAAGACCTGGCCCTTAACGGCCAACGGCGTGGCGATGTTGCAGTTGTAGTTCGTTTCAAACGGATACTTCCACAGCAGCGACCCTTTCTCGGGTGAGATGCCCAGCACGGCAGCGCCGGTGGAGGCAACGATTTGCGGACGTCCCCCCACGTCCAACAATGCTGGCGAAGAATATCCCGGGGCACCGTCCTCCGTTTTCCACGCGAGTTTACCAGTCTTCGTGTCATAGGCCACGACTGCCGCATGCGGTGCTCCGGCCGTCACGATGACGTGTTTGCCGACGATTAGGGGTGATGACGCCATCCCGTACTCGGCGACTTCGCCCTCCAGATCTTCCACGATGTTGTGGGACCAGACCGACTTGCCGTCGCTCAGATTCAGTGCGGCAAGGATCCCTTCTCCGGTGAAGACGAACACCTGATCGCCAAAGATCGCAGGTGTTGCCCGGGGACCGTTCCCCATGCCGTTGTGATATTCGGGTGCGAGCACCGTAGCCCACTGCGGCTTGCCGGTGCGGGCGTCGAGAGCGATGACGGTTTGCTTGCCTTCTCGATGGATCAGGGTGACGACGTGACCGCGGCTGATGGCCAGACCCGACATGCCGGGACCACCCGGGCTACGCCAGACCTCAGTGGGCCCGTCCGCCGGCCAAGCCTTCAGCAATCCCGTTTCCGCCGAGATTCCATTTCTCTGCGGACCGAGAAATTGTGGCCACTCAGTAGCAGGTTTGACCTGTGGCGTCTGCGCGACGCCTTCGTGTCGGGCTACGACCAACGTCAGGCAAGTCATTAGTCCGGCAAACAGCAGTCCACGCATGGCAATCCCTTAATTTTGCTAAAGTGATTGAGTCCAATCATTCGTCCGTGACGCAACCTTCGCTGGCGCTCTTCACCGTCTTGATGTACTTATAAAGTGTCCCGCGAGTGGACTTGTAAGCGGGTCGCTTCCACGCAGCCTTGCGGGTTACGAGTTCTTGCTCGGTCAGGGCCACGTCAATGCGGTTGATCTCAGCATCGATGGTGATTTCGTCTCCGTCTTGAACGAGAGCAATTGGTCCACCCTCCTGAGCTTCCGGAGTCACGTGCCCCACCAGGAAACCGTGCGACCCGCCCGAGAAGCGGCCGTCGGTGATTAGGGCCACGTGTTCACCCAATCCGGCACCCATGATGGCCGAGGTCGGGGTGAGCATCTCCGGCATTCCCGGGCCTCCCTTGGGACCTTCGTAGCGTATAATGATGACATCACCCTTTTGGATCTTGCCTTGTTCCAAGCCATGCAGCATGTCTTCTTCGCTGTCAAAACAGCGCGCGATGCCCTTGAAGATCAACCCTTCCTTGCCGGTGATCTTGGCGACGGCCCCATCGGGACAGAAGTTACCGCGCATGATACGCAGGTGACCGGTGGCCTTGATGGGCGTTTCAATCGGGACAATGACGCGCTGGCCGGTCGCCAGCCCCGGGACGTCTTTCAGGTTCTCGGCGATCGTCTTGCCGGTGACCGTCATGCAACTGCCGTCGAGGAAACCCTTCTCGAGCAGATACTTCATCAATGCTGGAGTCCCGCCCACATTGTGCAGGTCTTCCATCACATATTTGCCCGACGGCTTCAGATCGCCGATCAGGGGAACGCGGTCGCTGACCTTCTGGAAGTCGTCGATCGTCAGCGGCACTTCGACGGCGCGGGCCATCGCGATCAAGTGCAGCACGGCATTCGTTGAGCCGCCGGTCGACATGATGACGACCATCGCGTTTTCAAAGGCCGCGCGGGTCATGATATCCCGCGGTTTCAAATCCAGTTCGAGCAATTTGAGAATGGCCTTGCCGGCAGCCAGGCATTCACCCAGCTTGAGCGGGTCTTCGGCGGGAATCGAGGAACTGTAAGGCAGGGACATCCCCAGAGCTTCAATCGCCGAGGACATGGTGTTCGCGGTATACATCCCCCCGCACGCTCCGGCACCCGGGATGCTGCAGCGGATGATGTCGGCTCGGTCTTCTTCGGTGATCTTACCGGTGATGTATTCGCCGTACGCCTGGAATGCCGACACGATGTCCAGTTTCGGGTGCCGCGGAGTACAGCCGGGGCGAATGGTGCCGCCGTAAACCATGATCGAGGGGCGGTTGAGGCGGCCCATCGCGATCAGACAGCCGGGCATGTTCTTATCGCAACCGGGGATCGAGATGTTGGCGTCATACCACTGAGCCGACATCACCGTTTCGATGCTGTCGGCGATCAGATCGCGTGACTGCAGCGAGAACGACATACCGTCCGTACCCATCGAAATGCCGTCGCTCACGCCGATGGTGTTGAACCGCATTCCCACCATGCCCGCCGCGACCACGCCTTCCTTGACCTTGTCGGAGAGCACATTCAAGTGCATGTTGCACGTATTGCCATCGTACCATACGCTGGCGATACCGATCTGGGGCTTGTTCATGTCTTCGGCCGTCATGCCGGTGCCATACAACATGGCCTGCGAAGCGCCCTGGGATTTGGGTTGAGTGATGCGGCTGCTGATCTTGTTGAGCATAGGTCTGTCGTGTGAGGTTCTGATGGAAAGTGGTGTAAAATCTCGCCTTAGCAGCCTGTTGAAAAAGGTGTCTGGAACTTTGCCAACCACACGGACTCGAGCGTTTTTTCGACGTTCGGAGAGTTCCAGACACCTTTTTCAACAGGCTGTTAAGGCAGAATCTGGTACGTTGCAGGCAAAAGCCGATCCCCGATTTCTGAGGATCGATGATTATGTCGTTTCACGTGACCGATTCCAATCCCGGATCGTATTTTCGCAACGTCGCACCGTGGCTTGTAAACGATGTCGGTGCGAGGAAGTGGCGATTTGGGCGAGCCAGGTTGTGAACGGCGCGGCGCTAGCCTGGATGGTAACCCGAAGCGTGAGCGAGGGCGTAGTAACGAGTTGCCCTCGCTTACGCTTCGGGTTACTGAGATTCCGCTGGTATTGCTTTACCGCAATGCAAGGCGTCAGACTACAGTATCTTGCTGCGACCCCTCCAGGGTCGAAGTCGGGGTGCAACTGAAACCCCGGGTGTCGCTGACGCTCAACCCGGGGCTAATAGCTTTCACCCCTACCGGGGTGAAAATCAATCCTTCCCAAATCCGTGTTCAATCCGTGTCAATCCGTGGCTAAAGACTCTTCGTCCTCCTTGGGTTGCGGGCAATGCCCGCGCTGGGTTCAATCCGTGGCAACCATGCTCTTGATTAATAGGGTAATCGGCCGCATCAGTCCAATCGCCCGCAATCGTGTTGGAGATCTCAGTTGACCGACGTCTGGTCCCGAATCATCCCATTCTTCAGCCGCCCGTGGTTCGGCCCGCTTTGCCTGGCGATGATCGCGACGATCACGGTATCGCTGGCACTGGATCCCGCAGGCGATTACCCCGCACAGGCGGAAGGTCCCGGGTTGACGGTTGATGAGATCTTCAATGTCGATCTGGGGGCGAAGCTGGCCGATCATCTCTTGCTGGGCGATTTTCCCGGAGCCATCCAGACCGGACAGATGCTGCCCGATCACCCGCCGCTCGGACGACTCTGGCTGGGTTTCTTTCATGAGATGGTGCGGTTGGTCGCCCCTCCAAGCGCACCACATGCCCCGTTGATCGTCGCCGCGGCACGGTTCGGTTCGGCTGTGGCATTCGGCATTCTGGTCTGGTTGATCGGCTGGACGGCGGCCCGCTGGTTCGGCAATCCGGCAGGGTGGGGAGCCGCGGCCGGGTTGATTCTGATGCCGCGAGTCTTCGGCCATGCTCATCTGGCAGCCTTGGAAACGGTTCTGAATCTGACCTATGCCGTAGCCGTGATCAGTGTCGCGCGGACCTGGTCAAGACCCACGGCTCCATCAATGCGGGACGCTCTGCTGAGCGGGCTGTGGCTGGGACTGGCACTGCTGACCAAGATCCAGGCCGTCTTCATCCCGATACCGGTTGTAGTCTGGGTGATCCTGAATTGGAAACAACGAGCGGTCTGGCCGCTGCTGGTGTGGGGTGTAACCGGATTGGTTGTGTTCGTCTGCGGCTGGCCCTGGTTGTGGCTCGATCCGGTCGGGCATGTGTGGAACTACCTGGGCCGCGCCGGTGAGCGATCGGTCATTCAGGTCTGGTATTGTGGCCGGATGTTTGCCGATCGTGACGTGCCGTGGCACTATCCCTGGGTGTTATTTGCCACGACAGTCCCGATTGGGTTGCACCTGCTGGGACTGGTGGGTGTGGTGACTCGATCGCCATCACCGGATGCACCCACTTCCGCGTCACCCCAGATTTCCGTGGAGTGGTTCCTATTGGCCAACGTGATATTTCCACTGGTCGTATTCAGCGTGCCGGGAGTGGCGGTGTACGATGGCGAACGCCTGTTTCTGATCGTGTTTCCCCTCTGGGCAATCTTTATCGGTCGCGGAGTTGCCATGCTCTGGCGCTACTTGGAACAGCAGCACCTTCCGCGATGGTCCAGTATTACATTATTGGCACTGTTTCTGGCGGGTCAAGGGGTCGGCCTGCGGCAGGTGGCCCCCTGTTGGTTGAGTTACTTCAATCTGACCGTCGGAGGATTGCCGGGGGCCAGAACGCTCGGGTTCCAGGTCACCTATTGGGGAGACAGCGTCACGCGGGAGCTTCTCATGGAAACCGCGAAACGCGTACCGGCCGACACCACGATTGACGTGGCGCCGGTCTTGCATCCGTTTCAACTGCCAGCCTGGGAATCACAATGCCCGCCATTGCGAGCGAGAAACCTTAAGCTGAGACCATTTGATAACGCGGCGCCGTCAGAATTTCTGCTGGTCTACTATCGCCGCGATTACCTGCCAGCGGATTGGCAGAATCGTCCGACGAATTACCGTCCAGTCTTCGAAATCCTGCGACAAGGGACCGTTTTGGCGGGGCTGTATCAGATCAAACGCCCTTGAACAGAGTAGCCTGACTCTCCAGAGTTGGGCGATTTCCTGAAAACTTATCAAGGTTAAGACTCGCCTGCGATTGTCGGTCATGTAATCGTGACGTGTTGATTGGGATTGCTCGACTCTGGAGAATCAAGCTACTGGGGAGAGTCGACTGTACTCCAGGTCGATCACTTTTCGGAATTGTCGGAGACGGTTACGATGGCCGCCTGTGATAGGTTTTCGACCCACTCAACCTTGTTGAGGATTTTCTCGGATGGATAGGTCTCAGTTGAAGTATGCGAAAACGGACGAATGGGTGGCCCTGGAGGGCGACATTGCCACGGTCGGAATCACCGACGCTGCAGTCCAGGCACTGACCGATTTGGTCTATCTGGCCCTGCCGACTGTCGGCAAGCAGTACAACGCGGGGAGTCCGTTCGGCGAAGTCGAAAGCGTCAAGGCGGCCAGTGATCTGTATGCCCCCGTCAGCGGCGAAGTCATCGCCGTGAACACGGAATTGCCCAATAATCTGGATTGGCTGTCCACGGATGCATTCGGCAAAGGCTGGATCGCCAGGTTCAAGGTTGCTCCCGGAGCGACCCTCGACCACTTGATGGATGCCAAGGGTTACGCAGCCTATTGGGACACGCGTGCTCATTGACGTCTGCGGTCCATCCTTGAAACGGTGGGCCTGACATTGTATTGAAATGGTGAAAACATCGGTCGCACTTCTTCGCTCCGGCGGCGAGGTGTGAACCCCAGATCTTTGACAAGGCTGGCTGGCGATCATCAGGGATGTCCCTGACGTTCCGCTTTTGGAATTTCGAGTGCGACAGACTCGACGCGCTGAAGTTCTGCCCGGACTGAGCCTCACGGTTTGAGGCCCGACAGAAAGGTTTGATGTGAGCTACTTATTCAACACGCCCGAACAACAGCAGGAAATGCTGCGGGTGTGCGGGGTGGATTCCATCGAGAAGCTGTTCTCGGATCAGGTCCCTGCGGATCTGCGATTGAATCGACTCCTGGAGATGCCCCCCGCGCTGTCGGAGCTGGAACTCGAAGCGGAACTCACGGCGCTCGCCCACAAGAATGGAGGGGCCTCCACCCGAACCTGCTTCCTGGGTGGCGGAGCCTACGACCATTTTATCCCGGCCGCGGTCGATACCATCGCCACGCGCAGCGAATTCTATACGGCTTATACTCCGTACCAGGCCGAAGCCAGTCAGGGGACGCTGCAAGCCTTCTTCGAGTACCAGACGCTGATCTGCGAACTGACGGGCATGGACGTTTCCAACGCCAGTCTGTACGAAGGAGGCACCAGTGTCACGGAAGCCGTCAGTATGGCCCTCCGCAGCTTGCACAATCGCCGCCGCGTCGTCGTCCTGGGATCCATGCATCCGGAATACCGCGAGATCCTGGTCACCCACCTGCAGCACCTGAATTGCGAGTTGGTGACGATTCCGACTCCCGCCGGTACGGCGGATGTGAGCAAGGTCAAGGCGGCCTTGAATGATCAAACGGCGTGCCTGGTCGTGCAACAGCCTAACTTTTTCGGGTGCCTGGAATCGGCAGCGGAACTGATGGCGGCCGCGAAGGACGCTGGCGCCTTGGGGATTATCTCCTTCGATCCGCTGAGCCTCGGTCTGCTACAACGGCCCGGTGACTATGGTGCCGACATCGCCGTGGCGGAAGGTCAGTCGCTCGGGACGCCCCTGCAATATGGCGGTCCCTACCTCGGCATTCTGACGTGCCGGGAAGCGCTGATGCGCAAGATGCCCGGTCGATTGATCGGCCAGACGACCGATCGTTTGGGTAAGCGTTGCTTCGTACTGAATCTGCAGGCTCGCGAGCAGCACATCAAACGCGACAAGGCGACCAGTAACATTTGCACGAACCAGGGGCTGCTGGCGTTGCGGGCCACGGTCTACATGTCATTACTGGGACCGCAAGGGTTGCGTGAGGTTTCGGAATTGGCCTGCCGGAAAGCTCACTACGCGGCGGAACAACTGGCGCAAGTGGCGGGGCTGGAATTGATGTTCGCCCAGCCATTCTTCAAGGAATTCACCGTTCGCTGCAAGGGTGGGGTCGAACCAATCCTCAAGCGGGCCGCGGCGGCGGGGTTCGACATCGGACCGGAATTGAGTCGCTTCACATGGTCTGATGGTGAAACAATGTCCGCAGGCTTGCTAGTCGCCGTCACCGAAAAACGGACTCGTGCGGACATCGATCGATTGGCACAGGCATTGGCAAAGTCCCGGTGACGCATGTCAAAGCGCAAATCGCGCGCGGTGGTCGTTCGAGGCGCAAAACAGAACAATCCTCTCCCCTCGCCCCAGTAATCTGGTGAGAGGGGCTGGGGGTGAGGGGAACACGATCAACCAGTGACGCTGAGTCCTGAATCTGCAAGAAAATGGTCGAATCCAATATCCCATCCTCAATAACATCCACTAGAAATACATCATGCGGAATCAACAAGCCACGCAATTGCTGTTCGAACTGTCGAAGTCGGGACGTCGAGCGGCCCGGTTCCCGACGGCCGATGTGCCCGATCGTCCGTTGACCGACCTGATCCCCGCGGCCCAACTGGCCAAGTCGCTGCCTCCACTGCCCGAAGTGACCGAGCCCGATGTCATCCGGCACTTTGTGAATCTGTCGACCCTCAACATGTCGGTCGACACACACTTCTATCCCCTGGGCAGTTGTACGATGAAGTACAATCCCAAACGCCATGAACGACTGGCCGGCCTGCCGGGTCTGGTCGATCTCCATCCGTATCAGACTCCGGCCGCCTCGCAGGGAATGCTGCAATTCCTCTATGAAATGCAACAGATGCTGGCCGAGATTGCCGGCTTGCCCGGTGTGTCGATGCAACCCGCCGCCGGAGCTCAGGGCGAACTGACAGCGCTGCTGGTGGCGGCTCAGTATTTCCGCGATCGGGGCGAACATCGCACGAAGGTGATCTTCCCGAACAGTGCTCACGGCACCAATCCCGCCAGTGCCGCAATCGCCGGTTTTGAATGCGTGCAACTCAACCAGAGCGAGGGCGGCTACGTCAGCCTGCCCGAGCTGCAATCGCAGTTGAATGATCAGACAGCCGTCTTCATGATCACGAACCCCAGCACGCTGGGGCTGTTCGAACGACGGATTCAGACGATTGCCAAAATGGTACATGATGTCGGAGGTTTAGTGTACATCGACGGCGCCAATATGAATGCGATCCTGGGAATTACTCGCCCGGGAGATTTTGGTGGCGACATGATGCATTATAATGTGCATAAGACTTTTACGGGTCCACACGGCGCAGGAGGGCCAGGCTCGGGACCCATCGCGGTGCGCGACTTTCTGGCCGACTATCTGCCGGGGCCCATTGTCACCAGGACCCAGCAGCCGGACGGTACTGCGGTCTATGGGCTGGCCACCCCGTCCAAGACGATCGGCCGCGTGCGGACCTTCTTCGGCAACGTGGGAATCCTGTTGCGTGGCTACTGTTATTTGAAGACGCTGGGGGCCGAAGGGGTGAAGGCGGTCTCGGACAATGCGGTGTTGAATGCCAACTATCTGCTGCAAAAACTGAAGCATGTGCTGCCCGTCCCACAGGGCGAACGCTGCATGCACGAGTTCGTCGCCTCGGCCCAGAAGTTGAAGACCGAAAAGGGTATCTCGGCGATGGATATTGCGAAGCGGTTGTTGGATTATGGGTTTCATGCCCCGACCGTCTACTTCCCGTTGGTGGTCCCGGAAGCCTTGATGATGGAGCCAACGGAAACCGAGTCGAAAGAAACACTGGACGCCTTTGCCGCCGCCATCGAACAGATCGTCACGGAAGATCCAGAACGGCTCCACGAGGCGCCGTTCACGGGACCAGCCTCGCGCCCGGATGATCTGAAAGCGGGACGCAATCCCATTCTGAAGTGGACGGCCAAGGTCTAGTTTCATAAGTCACTTCTTAAGCCACTTCACCAGCCACTCGACTGCGTACCGTTCTGAATCCGGATTCACTGCGTGCCCGGTGTTCGGTTGCAACCGAAACTCGAATTGCTGGGCGGCATTGGCTGCCTGATAGGCATCCCGTGCCGCCTTAACGCAGATTTTCAGCCCCGTCAGCGGAGTCCGATCATCGCGCTCTCCATTGATCACCAGCAGGGGGCGCGGAGCGATCAGCGGCAGCATGATCTGCCCGTCGAAGTCTTGATGAACACCCGGCGCGACACGCTCATAGAACCGCCGCACAAACGCGGCATTGACCGACCTGACTCCCGCATCCCGGGCCGCGCCGTCGACTGCGGATTGAATCGTGCTGACCCGTGATTGCCACGCATTGTGCTCCAGGGCCCAGCCGAAACTTTGGACCCCGATACAGGGTACGGCAGCCGCGATTCGTTCATCGACCGCAGCAGCCACATAGAGTTCAAATCCCCCCTTGGAAAACCCGATCGCCCCGATCTTGCCCGGATCGACATCCGGCCGAGTCTCCAGGTAATCTAACAGCCGCAAGATGTCCCAGACAGTGTCGTAGATGAACGGGAAGCCTTCGCCAGTCTTCCATGTCTCCAGAATCGCGGCACGATAAGCATCGGGCGCACCACCCGAGCGTTCGCCCGCGTAACGTCCATCGATCGCCACGCCGATCAGACCCCGCGTTGCGAATTGACGCAGCAACGGACGGACCCCTTCTTTGCTGCCACCCGTCCCATGCAGGACAATCACCACCGGCAGGCGCCCCGTGGCATTCGCCGGGGCCACCAGTAGACCTGGCACGCGTTGCCCTGTTTCCGAATCAAACGCGAACGCCACCTCCTTCAAATTCGTCGCACCAGCCGCCGGTTGCTCGGTCGCCTGCAACGGAACCGGGGGCCGATCAATGAGCTTCAGAAAGCGAGCACGAGTCCCGTCTCCGTCAGGAATCGGACGCGCTGGACGATCAGCAGCCTCAGACAGCGTTACGAACAAGGACACAATTCCAATAGCAGTCAACGGGGTGTAACGCATCAGTATCTCCACATCCGGCGATATCAGCCTTCGCACACACCCGAAATCAACTGCAGAAGGTTTTTCAGCCACTGATGGACACAGATTGAACACGGATTAGGAAGGTTTGATTTCACCTCGGGAAGCAACGCCATGAAGGATTGTCGCCCCATGGGAGGGTGAGGCTCCTGCCGAACCGCGTAGTCTTGCGACACTCGATAGACATCCGCGGCTCGGCAGGAGCCTCGCCTTCCCAGCGACTTGAATCACCAATCGGACAGAAAACTCCCGCAAATGTTGACCCAATCCGTGTTTCATCCGTGTCCATCTGTGGCTAAAACTCTTCTTAATGTTGGCAATGACGCGGCATAGGTTCTCGAGTAAGAATATCCTCTGTGGACATCATGTCGGTTAGGTGACTTTTTTAACCAGGACCGAATGCCAACCGTTGTATTGATAGCCCTGTGCGTTCCATGGACTCCTGGCCGGCTGGCTGGTCCCCTCCGAATCGGTTGCCTTGACCTGAATGCGTTCCGTTCCCGCTGGCACCTTGATCTCCGCCGACCACAGCACCCACCCGAAGTCGACGACGGGACTCACCAGCTTCGCCCGCTGCCACGTCTTGCCTCCGTCCGTCGTCAGATTAACTTCCGCAATGCGGTTGCCGCGGCGTCCGCCGGCCAGTGCATACCCTTTCACTGCAAACTTGTCGGTTCCCGCCACGGGCTGCACATCACAAATGGCCGAGTTCGTCAGAAACTCATAGATCGGAGACGCCGCCGCCACCTTCTCCGGCGCGTTCTCTTCGACCAGCTTATACGTCTGGGCGAGATAAAAATTACTGGACGGCCGATCGCTGACCGTAATCTTCGACAGCCATTTGACGCTCCGAGCCCCGATGTAGCCGGGCACCAAGCTGCGGATGGGAAAGCCGTGCTCGGCCGTCAGCGGTCTCCCATTCATACGATCGGCCAGAATCACCCGCTCTGCCGGTTGGCCCTCCAGTACCGTGCTCAGCGGAATCGACCCACCAAACGTCCGATTCTGTCCGTTGACCGTGATCTGATCCTGTCCCTCGAACCAGACGTGTTTGGCCTCCGCCTTGATCCCCGCGAGTTTCAAGACATCCGACAGCCGCACGCCAGACCATTCCGCATTTCCGATGGCTCCAGCATCCCAGGGCACCCCCGGCACCGGCTTCTCGGTGGCAAACTCAGTTCTGCGATTCCCGGCGCACGTCACCGTCGCCCTGATCGACACTCTTGTGAACTTTTTTGCTATCTCGTCCAGCGTTAGGCTCAATGGCTTATCCACCGCCCCGCCAATCGTCAGCCGATAGGCTCGCGGATCAATCACCGGTTGAGTGCCATGATTGCGGACGAAGAAATTCTCCACCGGCGTCAGGAACGCGTTCGCCAGTTTTTCCAGTCGTGGCTCGGCATTGAACGGAGTCTCAGTCCGCACGAGAAGATCATGCCGAGCGGGCACCACGACATCGGCGGCAAACAGGTCGAATGGTCGCGACTGCCACCACAATCCGGCCCCAGCAACCGCAAACGCCAGGCACTCGCGACGGTTCAAACGGTTCGCGGAAAAGTGATCGATAGCCATACCAAGATTCCTTATAAGGCAGCAAGTTGTATTCTGACGATCCAGGGTCGGGCCTGCGATTTTTCG
>CAMAVF010000087.1 GCA_945861445.1 Planctomicrobium piriforme
ACCGATCCGGCCAACCCGCAGCAGCAAGTCAACCATATCATGATCCGCCGGAACTCGTCGATTCCGCGACGTGTGACGCAGCGGTTCGTGACGACATTGTCCAACCCCAGTTCGATCAACTTGTGCCTGCTGGAGGGCGAATCACCCGACATCGACGCTTGCACGACCATCGGCGAATTTCGCATCGTCGGCCTGCCCCCCAACTTGCCCGCCGGGTCGCCGGTCGAACTGACCTACAGCTACGACAGCCGAGGGAGAATTCACGCGACAGCCCGCGAGCTGCACAGCAATTGTGTGGGAACGCTGGAATTGATCCATTCGACCGGCCTGTCCGATGCCGGCCTGGCAGCGTTCGTTCGGCTGGCAGCCGATTACCGCGTGGAATAGCAGGTTGAACAAGCGATCCGACCTGCGGCCGAACAGGGGTGCTGATCTCCGGTCACGCAGTGGTCGCGAATACAAGCTCGAAGCGCAAGCGAGTGCATTCCGTTGTCAGTGAGCGATGAAAATGCACTCGCTTGCGCTTCGAGCTTGTATTTACTAAACACGCCCCAGGTCGGATCCTCAATCCGGCTTCGTCACCGACACCGTCAGCGGCTCGGCCGAATAGGTCAATTTCATCACGAAATTGAGCGACACGTTGGCCATCACCGACACCAGTTGCTTCTCAACCGGCGGCGCGTCTTTGGCGGCAACCAGGACGATGCTACCCGTGCTTTGACCGCCGGTTAACAGCGTCTGACTATTCTTTTCATCGAGTGTCACCCCCTTGGGCAAGCTGTCCCCGAAGTTCGAACCCAGGTGCCGGTAGATCACATCCAGCGTGATGTTCTGAGTGAAACCCTCGGCGCGCACGAGCGTGATGTCGATCTTCTTCGATTCGCCCGGCTTCAGGCTGATGTCGTTGGTACTGATCTTCACCGAGACGATATCGAGGGGTTCCGCGATCGACACCATGTGCGTGGTGACCGGATAGTGGCCGCGACCGCCGCCGGGGAAATAGATTTCCTGCAATGGATTGGCCACCCGCGTGATCGTCAGCGGCGGTTGTCCTTCCGCTTGAGGATGCGTCGCCGTTCCAATTATCCGGATATCGCTGGCCGCCATGGCCGCATCTGCGGCCGCCTGCAAGACGATGCAGCCATCATTTCCTGTCGCCAAAATGCGTCCACATGTGGCGGTGACACCGGGGGGCAACCCTTCCACGCTCAGTTGAACTTCGCCCGTAAATCCATGCTTCCGCTCGATCCGCGCAAAGATCGTCCCGTTCGTGCCGGGGGTCAGAATCGTCTTGTCACTGTCGAGCAGCAGTTCAAACGTGGGCTGAGTGGGCGTGACCTTCAAGAAGTACACGAACTCCGGGCCGCCGCGCAGATGGAGATCCCGAATTTCCACGTAGAACTTGCCGTCAGCCGGCGCGGTCCACGTTTCGATCCACGAATCCGAAGTGGTCAACCGGCCGACTCGGCCATCATCATTCTCGGCCAGCGTGCCGGCTTTATCATTCGTAATTCGCACCAGCGAATCCAGGATCGATTGCAACCGGCGGGCAACGACTTCAACCGCGAAGGTCTCACCTTTCTTGGCTTCGAACACGTAATAGTCAATGTCGGCTTCCGCCTCGATGCGCCCCGAAATGCCGGCGGGCAGAGTGATCGGCTGCGCTTTCTCCGGGGTGTTGTTCTCGCCAGCCGCTTCGGTCACGGCGGGCAACGTGGTGGCGAAGACGGAGACCGGATTACTGAGTTGATCGCCCATCGGAACACCCACCGACATGGGTCCCTCTGGCGTCTCCATCGGAACCTTAAACTGACTAATGGGCTGTGCTGGAAGCTGGAAGCCGACCAGATCGAGCTTGCTGTCAGCACCGGGTGTCAGAGCCAGCGGAAAGACCTGCGTGATGAAGGGCCGTGAGTTGATCTCGATGCTGTAACGCCAATCGGCATTCCCGTGATAGCGGACATCGCGGATCTCGAGGAAGTATTCGCCCGCCTGTTCGAAGCGATAGCGCAAGCAGGGGTCCGCGAAGTATTCGTTGTCCGCTTGCCCCAACGTCGTGCCCGACGAATTGCGAATGGTAATGATCGGGTCTGCGTGGGCTTGCAGATCGTGGATCTTGTTCTGAATCCGGGAAGATTGCACCAGAAATGAAAGCGACGTTCCCGCCTCAACTTTGAATTTGTACCAGTCGACGTCTTCAGCCTTTTCGATGGTCCCGCAGACCGTGGCCGGCAAAGTCAATTCCTGGGCCGCCGTGCGCGCGTCATTCGGATCTTTCTCCACGACGACGGGATCTCGGACGATCACCAGTTGGCCGACGGTACTGGCCCCGTGCGGTGTGGCAATCCGGAATTCCCGCACGCCGGGCAACGCGTCGGGGGCGACAGTGAATTTGACCTTCAGCTTGCCGGCGGGGTTTCGTTTTTGACGTTTTTTCTCGGTCGGTGCGGGTGCAGCCGGTTGTTCGCCCGGTTTCGCTTCCGGGACAACGACCTGTCCAGTCACTCCCTGGCCGGTGACGAAGATCTGATAGGCACCTGCCAAATCGTAGCGGGCGTTGACTTCATGTTCGGAAGTCTGTCCCGTTTGGGCAGCGACGGGGTTCAGGCTCATGACCATCGGGTACGACTTTTGAGCCATCGCGACCGAGCCCACACACAACACCAGGCTCATGCTCAACACGATCTGCAGTCGGGTCATTCAAATTACTCCTGGGAACCGGGCGGGGTCGGCCTGAGATTTTTCGAAATTGGCCGTTGTCGACTGGAATTGCCAATCAGGCTCAACACGGCCAATTTCCAAAAATCGCAGGCCCGACCCCTCGATCTCTAGTTCACGAACAAAAACTGCTTGGAATTAATCAAGGCCCACAGCAAGTCCTCATAGAACTCTTTCGGGCTGGGACTGCTGGCCAGGAACGTCTTGGTCGACTCGAGTTCCGGGCCCGAGGGTCGACGCGACAATGTCGCCAGATAGATGTCAGCGACGATTTCCTCGTGCGACTTCTTCTGTTCCAGCAACTTCGCCAACCGGCCTTTGCCGTCGGCGATCTTGTTGGCGATGATGTCCCCGTTCAGCGTGTGCAATGCCTGGGCGAGATTCTCGTCCGGGGTCCGTTCGCATTCGCACACGGTGGCCCGTTTGGGCTTCGCAAATGTCGTCAGGAAGTAGTCGGGATACTCGGCGTCGGGCAATTCGATGGCTCGCGTGCCCAGCGGTAGATCCCGGAATTTGGTCTGCGTTCCGCTGACCGTATCGATGGCATCCAGCAGCGGTTCAGCGGTCAGTCGCTTGACTCGGAAATGGCTGTAGAAGCGACGGTCCGACGCGTTCGACGGCGTCGGCTGCGAATCCAGTTGATACAGCCGCGACGTCATGATGGTCCGCATCAGTTGCTTCAGGTTATAGCCGTTCTTCACAAAGTCGTCGGCGAGAGCGTCCAGCAATGCGGGATTGCTGGGTGGGTTTGTCGCTCGCATGTCGTCGATGGGTTCCACCAGGCCGCGGCCCAGCAAATATCCCATATAACGATTGACGATATTGCGCGAGAACATCTTGTTGTCCGTGGCGGTCAACCACTTGGCCAAGGCCAGACGGCGATCGAGCGGATCGGTGACCGGTGGTCCATCCAACGGCGTGGGCGGCAGGATTTTACCAGTGCGCGGATGACTGACCTCGCCGCCGTTGCGAACGACCACGACAGTCTCGCCGCCAAACAGACCAAACTCGGTGCTCCCCTTGTTGCCGATTTGAGAGAAGAACGCCGCGAAGCCGTAGTAATCTTCCTGGCCATATTTTTCGAAGGGATGGTGGTGACACTTCGCGCATTGCAACCGCACTCCCAGAAACAACTGCGCCGTCGTCTCAGCCAGATCCGGCGGATTGCTGGCCAGCCGGAAATAATTGGCTGGACCGTTCGAAAAAATCGACCCCTTCGCCGTGACCAGTTCCTTGGTGAACTGGTCCATCCGCTTGTTCGTCTGGAACGAGCTCTTGATCCAGTTGTGCATCGACCACATCCCCTGGGCACCCAGGTCGCCACTGTTGGAACGAATGAGGTCGGACCATTTGAGCGACCACAAGGCGGCATATTGATCGTTGTAGATATCCTGAGCCGGATCCCCCGTGAGTCCCAGCAACCGGTCGACCAGTTTTTTTCGCTTGTCAGGATCGGTGGAATCGATGAAGGCGGTGGCCTCGACCGTCGTCGGCAGCGTGCCGATGGCGTCCAGATACGCACGCCTCAGGAAGGTCGCGTCATCGCACAGGCCGGAAGGTGTGATCCCTAGTTCGCGGAACTTCTCGGCGGCGAATTTGTCGATGAAATTGTTCTCGGTGAATTGCGACAGGTCGGCCGAATTCGCATACGGCACGACGACCATCGAGATCGATCCCTGCCCCTCGAACCGCACCATCGCCGGAGCTTGTCCGCGGCCTTTCGCCGTCACCAATCCGGTCGGCGAGACTGACAATACGCCGTCATCCAGCGTGTCAAATTTGGCCCAGTGCGTGACATCGCGGACGACACCATTGCTGTAAGTCGCTTCGGCCCGCAGTTGCTGCTGAAAGCCGATGTCACCGACCCGATGCGGGGGATAGACGGCCAGACTGACGACCTTCGGAGAATCCTTGTCGGGTCCTGGAGCCCCGGCGCCAATCCACTTGGCGAGGTATTGATAGTCAACGCCCCCCTTTTCCAGGCGCCGACTGCCACCATGCGGAACAATCATCGTCGGCTTGAGCAACAACAGGCTTTGTTCAGGCTCGACGAAATTCACCCGTCGCTGCTGACGATCGCGGACGATGGCGTCTCGATCCTGATCGGGAGCGTATCCGAACACCGACAGAATGAAGCCCCCTTTACCGTGCTGACTGGCATGGCAGGCTCCGGCATTGCAGCCGCTCTTGCTGATAATCGGCTGGATATGTTCGGTAAAACTGACCTTGCTGGTCGGTTCGATCCCCGACACCACCACGTCGATCGGTCGAACCGTTTCGCCAATCGTCACGGTGACCTGAGTCTGGCCGTTCTTCATCGCCAGTAACGAACCAGCGGGACTGACCGTGACGATACTCGGATCGGTAGAGACATACTTGGCGGTTAAAGTCAGATCGAGGGACTTATTGGTGACCGCACCAGCCGGATCAGACTGCGTGACGACAAGTTGGGTGCGGGCGAACTCTTCCTTCAGCTCCACCTTGGCCGGCACGACGACAAAATCCGCGGCGGACAACACGGCAGGGCAAAAACATAACGAGACCAACAATGGCATCAGCATCCAACGGCATGTCACCATCGCAGTGAGCTCCCTCAGTTTATCGTGATCGTCAGGAATGATGTCGCAGGGCAGGCAGGTAATCTGTGCGGACTAAGCCTAACAAAACCGGTTGTGGGAATTTCAGAGCCGCGACATTTCCCGCGGTTCTGAAATGACGCAGAGGTTTTGTTAGAATTAATAGCTCTATTTTGACAGATGCCAAACGTGAATGCCATACATAAATAGAGATAGATGCTTCATCGGCGAGAGATTCCGACGGCATTGACGTGAATGTCAGCCTTAGCAGGAAGCGACATCAATCGCCCTGAGTGGGAAGGATCAGGGACTTTTTGACGGCCCGCATCCGCGCTCGACAAGGTCTGGGAATTATTGGACTGGTGTTGCCACGCGTTCCGCCCGACGGACACTTCCGGTTGTGTCAGTTGACCGCTGTCGCTGCACCACATCACGCCGCTGTTGCTTCCAGTGGGCACGTCCCGTTTCCTCGCGATTTTCCTCACGCAATTCCGCAGGGGTCATCTTCAGCGATTGTTCGAACTTCCACAGTTGATATCCGTAGTCGCCCAGTCCGAACAGCAGGAAGACTCCCGCCAGTAACCAGGCCAGCATCACAAAACTATTGCCGGTGATCTGGGCGATCGTCGCCAGGTCGCTCTCGGGCAAATTTGACAACCGTCCCAGATTGGTCCAGAGATACCATCCGCCCAAGGTCACGATGGTGACGTACTTGACCAGTCCCCAGCCGGCCTGAGCGGCATTCTCAACCTTCCACAATCGGGCGAGACCGTCGAACGGACTCAGTCGCGAAAAATCTGGCATGAGGTCTTCAGGCTGAAACCGGACACCCACTTGCCAGAAATGCGCCACCAGACAGCCGACCCACACGCAACTGCAACATCCAAGGCACGAAAACGCCAATCGGCCAACGGCCTCCCAGCTCAGCGAGACCACCGTGTCCGCAGTTAACTCAACCAGCCACGGACGCTGAAGTGAATCGGCCAGAAACTGAGACAGCTCGAACACCAGACTGCCACCAAAAAACTGAACCGCAACGGCCACGCCCAACCAGCGACAGGCGGTGCCCAGATCGGCACTGCGCGGACCGAGACCGTCTTCGCGGGCTTGACGCCGGCGACGTTCAGTCGGCTGCTCGGTCTTGTCGTCGATTTCAATGGACATGACACGAAAACTTAACGGTGGAGGGCTTGGAGAATGGTCTGCTGTGTGCCTGGGATCAGCTCAATCAAACGCTCAGTCGTTCCCGTCAGGGCCAACGTCAGCACCCCCAGCGCGATCACGATTTTCAAAACGCCGCCTGTTCCAACACTTTGAAACTGCGGAGCCACACTGCTCGCGTGAGCCACGATCAGTCCCACCAGAATGTGCGCCGCAATCACTGGTGCCGACAACTGCAGTGCCAGACTCAGCGACTGTTGAATCAACTGCCCAGCGACGGGAATGATTTCCAGCGGTGTACTACCGCAACCGGGCGGAAAGGTACGAAATGTCTCCAACAATGTGGACACCAGCAACAGATGCCCGCCGAGCAGCAGCAGGAGCAAATTCCCCAACCAGAAGAGCAATTCGCCCATGATCGAGCCGTCTTCGCCGTCATCAATCCCGGCTGACGCGACCAACCCAAGGCCCGTCTGCTGATCAATCAATTGCCCTGCCATGCGGAACCCCTGCAGGATCAGATTGGCTCCGATCCCCAGCAAAAGTCCCAGGCAAATCTCACCGGCAGCCAACCCCAGAAAATCGAGGATCCCGGCGGGAGAGCCAAGTTCTCGACCCGGGCGGACGCTGCCGGTCTTCACATCAACGTTGAAAGAATGTGCGGGAACTTGCTGCTCATGCGAGGTTTGCCGCGCCCGTTCATTCCGATGCAGCCTGCCATCACCACCGGCAGTGTCGGCCACGCGATTGCGGCTTCCAACATCCAGAGCATTGCGAGCCGACAACGATACATTCGGCGTGATCATGCCCGCCATGACCACCAGCAGTAACACGCGCAACTGCCACGGAACGCTCGCGGGATTGCACGCTGGCACGGTCACCAGCAACCCGATCAGCCGACAGCCGACCAGCAGATGGTCCGCCAGCAAGGCCATCACAGACAGGCCAAACGCCAGCAGCGATGCATCCGCAAACGAGTTTTCCAAAGCGGACAGCATGAGTCACTCATCTGGGACAGATATCATGTAGACGCGTTCGCCAGCACGCGGGCTGTTTGGTTGGCTGCCCGCACTCTGGCGAGTGCGGCTACTTGAAATCAGAGATTGGCAGGAATGTTGCGATAGAGTTCCGCAGAATAATCGACCAGCATTTCCAATCCCCAAGGCAAAGTCAGCAGGGCAATCAGCACCAAAATGACGAGCCTGGGAACGAAACTGAGAGTCTGATCATGCAACTGAGTGGCAGTCTGCAGGGCACTTGTGACCAGCCCGACCAGCAACGCCACGCCCAACACCGGAGCCGCCAGGACCAGGGCGATCAGTAGGGCATGTCGAACAAGTTCAATGGACTGGTCGGCGGTCATGTTTCATTTTCTTGAACTGCGGGAAATGGCAAATGGGAGGGTGAGGCTCCTGCCGAACCGCGTAGTCTGGCGACGCTCGATAGACATCCGCGGCTCGGCAGGAGCCTCGCCCTCCCATCAGCCGCAATCACAACCTGATATGCCATCGCGTGCGTCCAATTCCCGCTACGTCACCGCTCGCACGCTTTCAATCAACATCCCGATGGTCAGCGTCCAACCGTCGATCAACACGAACAACAACAATTTAAATGGCAACGAAATCTGCGTCGGCGGCAGCATCGACAGCCCGGTGCTCATCAACACCGACGCCACCACCAGATCGATAATCAAGAACGGCAGATAGATCTGGAACCCAATCAAAAAGGCCGTCTTCAGCTCACTCAACAGATACGCCGGCAGCAGCACCGTCAGCGACACGTCATCATACGTTTCCGGCTCCTGCCAGTTTTCGGCGTCGATCGACCCCGCGGCCGGTCGCTGATATTCGACGAACATCCACACGGCTTCCGGGTTGTGAGCCTTCTCGATCTGCTGGCTCATAAAGCGGCGCAGCGGTCTCACCGTGTTTTCAAACACCACCGGGAATGACGGACGGGACGCTCCAGCCGGCGGATCGGTGTAGGGTCGAATTCCCTGCTGATAACTTTCATTCCAAACGGGAGCCATGACCAGCAGCGTCAGAAACAAACTCAACCCCATCAACACTTGATTCGGGGGCAAATTCGGCGTTCCCAGTGCCTGCCGCAGCAGACTCAGTACCACGATGAATCGGACGAAGCAGGTCGACATCATCAGGATGGCCGGTGCCAGACTCAGCACGGTCACGGCCAGCCAGACGTTGATGCTGGAGGACAAACCCTGTGGCGAGACAAACTGATCAACATTGAGGTTCGGCAGCCCCGGGATCATCTGACCGGGCAGTCCACCGACGCCTGGCGCGCGAGGCTGAGACGCTACCTCTCCCTGACGCACCGCAGGTTGGTTTCTCCGACCTTCAAGATTGAAGTCCGGCCGTAAGTCATCAGCCTTGGGTTGTTTGGAATTGTTCTGAAATCGCGTCTGTTGGGTTCGAGATGTACCGGTCGGAGGCTGGGCCGATGCCGGTCCCGGCCACAAGAGGAGCCCACGGAACAACACCACCAGTGCCACTGCTGTAAGCATTCGCCAGCATGTAGACTTGGTCCCAACGCTGTCGATCGACCGGATTGGCAAACACCTCTCAGCGAGAGCAGCGACAACAATCGCGGACTCTTGCTCCCCTCGCCCTGGTACTCCGGGGAGAGCGGCTGGGGGTGAGGGGCAAGGAGAGCTCACGGACCGGGATAGGTATTTCGCACCGCAAATAACGGCAATGTTTCCGAGGCAACGGAAGCTGCGCGAGCCCCTCACCCCCGTCCCCTCTCCCCGGAGTACCGGGGCGAGGGGGGAGGATTGTGATTGCGCTTCTGCCGGAGTGCTCGATGCACTGGTGGGGCTCTTAGCCACGATTCCCTCCTGAGCCGGCGTGGCTGGCAGAAGTGCGTGACACTTGACCGGAATGAGGCCCGGTCAACGTGGTGCCAGTTGCCGTTGATGGCAGGCATTGATTGGTGAGCTGCTCAACTTCCAACGGATCGGTAATCTCTCCGAGAGTCGTCAGGCCGTGCTGGGTCGAATTGGCCACCACCAGGATTTTCGAGCCGCAGCGGATCAGTTGCAGGCTGTTACGAGAATCCAGATAACGCTTGCCGAGGACTTGAACGACGTCCGGCGGCAGCACACCAGGCAAGCGTGTCCCATGCCGGGAATACACATAACCCGCAGCGACAATGATTCCCAGCACGAGCAGCAGACTACCCAGAGGCATTCCCCAACCAGACGAGGTCTTCGAGGGGATGGGTGTCGAACCGCGTCCGGAGCTCGACGAACGACCGAGTTTGAGAGGTGCATCGGTTGTGGAAGTCTGAGCCGCATCTTGGGCGCGGGGGATCAGCAACGGCTCCTGCCCCCAGAGAAATCCAGGTGACAACAACCAAACCCAAACCAGCCAGCTTCCCTGCCAGCGCGACACGAGGCGATTCCTTTCGCACGGGGTGCATCATCAGACCTGTTGCATTGCCGAGCCATACAGCTCAGTAATGCGCACCCCCAGTTGACCATCAATCAAGAGCACTTCACCCCGCCCCACGACCTTTGATCCACTATAAATCGCGACGGGATCGTCCGAAAACTCTTCCAGCGCAATCAAGGCACCCGGCCGGAGTTGTTCGGCGACGGCCCTGTCCAGATCCGTCTGGCCCAGTTCGATCGTCAGTTCTACGGCTGCGGAATCTGCGGCTGGCCCGACATCGTCGTCAGGTGACGTGGTTGAATTCGACATGACTTGCCTCCCAGACCGTCCTTGGAAATCATCCCGGCTATATAAACCGGAGTCGAGATTCCGTCAATCCGAGGAAGTTCAGGGAAGATAGGCAATCATACCTTGAACACCGTCCGGCTCTCAACGGGGCTGTACTTCGCCAGCTTGACGGGATCCAGAGTCACTCCCAGCCCGGGCCGAGTGGGAATCTCGAGAAATCCCTCTTTGTCGATGATGAAAGGCTCTGTGGTCAGATCTTCGATGTAGACGCATGGTGTCAGATGCTCGACGTACCGCGCCACGGGCATGGCCGCCGCCAACTGCAAGTCGGCTGCCAGGCCAATCGCCGTGTTCCAGCCATGCGACACCATCTGAACATTGTGATCGTGGGCCATCCAGGCGATCCGGCGCGACTCACTGAGCCCGCCATTTTTCGTGACGTCCGGCTGGATGATGTCGACCGCACGACGCTCAAGCCATGGCATGAATGACTGTCGGCGAGTCAGCACTTCACAGCTCGCGATGGGGACCGGCGACGAGCGTGTGAGCTCGATGTAGCCTTCAATGTCATCCGGAGGCAGCGCTTCTTCAAACCAGACAATGTCGTATTTCGCCAGCATGTCAGCCGTGTTGCGAGCCCAATTGACGCCGTGCGGCCAGAATTGTTCACTGCCACCGGCGTCAACCATGATTTCCACGCCATCACCGACTGTTTCACGAGCCGTCCGCACCAGCAATTCATCGAACTTGCGATTGCGCCGGCCGAACGGACGCCAGCCCAGCTTAATGGCCTTAAAACCCCGCGCCACGGTCGCCTTGAGTTCCCGGGCGAGCGGTTCCGGTTCGTCGAACAGCATCGATCCGTAAGGCTTAATGCGCTGCCGGTAGTTGCCACCCAGCAAGCGGGACACGGGCTGGCCGCATTCCAACCCGAAGATATCCCACAGGGCGATGTCGATCCCGCTAATGGCGTGTTCGACCGAGCCCCCCCGACCTTGCCAGAAGGACGACTGCCGGAGCTTTTCACTCACACGTTCGGGTTCGACCGCTGAATCGTTTTTCAACAACGGCCACAACAAGGCGACCGCCCCCGCCACCAGTTGGCCCGAAGTAAACACGCTGCCGGAACCGGTCAATCCAGTATCAGTCGTGACTTGAATCAGCGTGTGCAGATTCTCTTGCGGCTCGTGCCCCTGGGGCCAGCCGCCATCGACGGTGCCACCGGTGAGAGGGCAGACGGTGACGCTGGTGATTTTCATGCGAGTCCTCAGCCCCAGAGGGGCATGCCCCTTCAGGCTGCGCCATGAAGGATTTTTGTCAGGGTTTATTGCACTAATACGACCCAATTCGTGATTCGAGTTGATGGGAGGGCGAGGCTCCCGCCGAGCCGCATAGTCTGGCGAGGGCCGATTAACGCTTGCGGTTCGGCAGGAGCCTCACCCTCCCATTGCGTCGAAATATCCTTCAGGGCTTAATGGTTCTTTGTAATCAACACCCAGGGCGTTGCCCTGGGCTGGCCTCGCGCGCCCCCCTTGGGGCTAATTCATACTTCGCAGTTTCAACGAAATTCGCTACGCCATCACGTCTTCTTGGTGATCTTTCCCGCCTGAATATCTTTGACGACTTCCGCCAGTAATGTCGGATCGTCGCTGTTGACGATATGGTCGATCCGGCTCTGGGGAACTTCCATGCGTTCCATGGCCTCACGGGCGGTGATCCAGAAGTTCACCCGCTTTTTTCCACTGGCCAGAAACAGATTGGTCACCAGTTCGGCGAGACGTTGCTCGTCCATCTGTTCGCGATTGTCATAGAATCGCGAGATGACTTTTTTTTGATACTTGGAGTATTCGCGGTCAGCCATGAGTGGAATATGTCGCACAGGATTGAAGTTGGAAGGCTTAGAGGCCCTAACAAAACCGTGGTGTCAATTTCACGAAGAATTTTAGCCACGGATGAACACGGATGAAACCAGCGCTGGCGTAGCTCGCAACCCGATGAGGACGAAGAGTTCTTTGCCACGGATGGACACAGATTGAACACGGATTAATACAAATGTGTGCGTCCTCAACATCGGGTTCCGCACGGTCCATCACCGGGTCATCATCTTTAAAAAACGCTGACCACACGCTGACCCAATCCGGGTTTCATCTGTGTTAATCCGTGGCTAAAACTCCTCTGAATTATTGTTGACGGTAGCCAACGCCCGGAACTGGTTTTGTAAACATCTTTTTAGAAATTCTTCTCTTCGTCGGTGAACGCGACCTGATATTTCTTCTTCAGACCTTCCATCCAGTCATAGGCCAGTTTCACATCGTCCTGTGAGGCGATGTGGCTGTAGGCACTCGGAATGACCCCGGGGATGAGTCCGAACAGTTTTTCCTTCATGAAGGCTTCACGCATCCGTTCCGTTTCCTCTCCCGGCTTGGGATCGCGGTTGATGACGCGGATGACGTAGACGATGCTATGGTCGCGGTTCGGAGCAATTCCCGATTCACCGATCCCCAGTTCGTCACACGCGACCTGCATGAACTCTTCGTCGGGCTGATTGACGAAGGCACCCAAATCCGACAACGTCGGCGGCTGAGTTTCCCACATATTGGGTGACGGGGTCGAAGGCGTCATCCAACTGAAGTCGGCCGTTTCGAGGACCGAAATGGGGACGCCGTCTTTTGCTTTCGTGACGGTCTGATCCTTCAAGGCGACCAACAATTTCTGCTTATTTGCAGCCAGCTTCACCAGCTCTGCGGCCCGCGTTGTCGCCGTTGGGTAAGCCTGCTGCAGCTTCCAGGCAGCCAGCACCTGGGCCTTGATTCCCTCGTCGGAAAACTTCGGAACGTGCGATTTGACCTGTTCGGTCTTCCAATAGACATAGACGTCCTGGGTCTCTGAATCTTTGCCCATTTCGGCGCTATAAAGCTGGTCCTTGGCGAATAGCACATTCAGGATGCGACCCGCACCACCCGGTTGGAACGGGTTATCGCCTTCATCGATGACCTTGCCCAGTCCGGGCATGTCATCGACTTCCTTGGCCGACACCAACTCTGTCTCGGAATACTTCATGCCCAATTTCTTGCCGACACTCTTTAGATCAGTGGCGGCGATGCTGATGACCTTCCGCTTCAGTTCATTGGTGATTTCCGGCGGGATCTTGTCGGTTGCGTCCGGATCCAGCTTCGTCTTCGAATCGACGAACGGCTCGTCCTTATCCAGTTCTCCGTCTTCGTCGAAGTCGATGTAGGCCTTTTGATCAATGACAGACACTGGCATGTTGTAACGCAGTTTTCGATCGTCGAGGATCTGAATGGCTTCGGTGCTGGCCTTCTTCAATGCCTCCTGAGTCCGCAGACGTTCCAGTTCTTCCCGAATGTTTTCTTTGAGATCATCATTCAAGGGCTGGTATTTGACGGGCGTGGCAACCGGACCCTCTGCAGCCGGCTTATCTGCCGCCTTGCCATCGACAGCCTTGTCAGTGGCAGGCTTGTCAGTTGCGGGCTTGTCTTTGTCGGCCGGCTTTTTGGTAGCGGGCTTTTCAGCAGCCGGCGTGGTTGCGGCGGGCTTGTCTTCAGTAGCCTTCGGCTCAGCGGGCTTTTCGGTCTTGGGTTTTTCTGTCGCCGGCTTTTCTTCGGCCGCAGCGTCTTTGGTGGCGGCGGGTGGATCTTCGCAAGATTTCTCGGCCTTATCTGCGGCGGCAGGTTTATCTTCGGACTTCTTCTCCTCGGGCTGCTTTTCTTCCGGTTTCTTCTCTTCAGACTTCTTCTCTTCGGCAGGCTTCTCAGCGGCCGGTTTTTTGTCAGTTGGCTTTTCTTCAGCCGGTTTGTCGGCGGGCTTGTCCGTTGATTTGGCGGGAGCGTCCGCGGCTGGCGTTTCATTTTCCGGCAGAGCGGGCGGGGCGGGATTCTCGGGGGCCAATTCCGGATTCAGGGGATCGTTCTCGCCGAGCGGTGCTTCGGGCTTTTCGATCGCCCGGTACAACGAGTCCTTATTCTTCTCATAAAACTCGGTGACATCTTTGTCGGTGATCTCGCCGATGGTCTTTTCGACTTCGTCATAGTTCGCGGTCAGGTACTGCACGCGGACCTTATGCGGTTGACGGAAACCCGCAGTTGCATAGTCAGGCCCCTGTCCCGCAAAACGGAGCTTGTGTGCTTCGAAGAAGGGAATCAGTTCAGCATCGGACGGGTCCTTGATCAGCTTGGCGAATTCACTGACTGGCAGAGCCGCGACTTCCAGATTCTGACGCACCTTCATCCGGCGATAGTATTCCCAGTATTGCTCGGGAGTATGATCGATCATCGGCCGCGTGATCATCCATGCATTCCGCGCCAACAATTCCTCGCGGAACATGTCGTAGACTTGCTTCTCTCGCATGTTCGTCGAGCCCAGCGCGTCGCGAAATTGTTCGGGAGTCAGCTTATTGTCGGTCATCCGTGTGATGTGCGACGTGACCATGGGGTCGGTCACGATCTGGCCCAGACGCCTGGCCTCGAGCCGCATGAGGTGACCCCAGACCAGATTGTGGTCGCTTTCCGGTTCGCCCGGCCATTCGATGCCAAACTGATTCATGCGGATTCGCTGATTCAGTTGCTGATCATTTTGTTTGTCTTTGTCATCAGCCGAATGGACGGCGACGAGCATGCGGGCAATAAAATCATTGATGGCTCCGCGTTTGATTCGCAATTCTGACAATTGCACTGCAGTCAGGCTGCCCCCGCTGATTTTCACTGCGATCTGGTCGGCCTGGGCATTTCCGCCGCCGCCACCGCGTCCCGTCAGCGAGTCCAAAAACACGAACGAAAACATCGCCATCACCGTCAGGGCGACCATCCCGACCCGTTGATACTTGCGAAAAAATGCGAATGGGGAGTGCTTCATCACCGAAATCCTGAGTCGAGGGTTCTCTGCTACAATTCTGTCGTGAGGCTGTTCAGCCTAACACTGATCGGGTCAGGCAGCCTTGCCTGACCATTTGCCGTACATGTTCTCCAAAGTCTTCAATTGCCGCAAGTTGCGCCGACAAAATTCCCGCTTTGGAGGCTGTGATCTCTGCGAGCCGACTTGACAGAGCGGAGAAACATCCGGTATCCCTAGCTGGATCTTTCACGTCCGAAGTCGCGGCGCCGATTGTAGCTGGGATGAATTCTCTCGCAAGACTAACAGGCGCACTGGCGATTTCCCGTGGCCGACGCTGCCAGCGTCGGTGTCGGGATAGATAGAACGTAGAACACCCTGCCGCCAATCGGCGACAGGTAACGAACAGACAACATGGATGCGGTTGCAACTGGGGACGGTTCCCGGGATGTAACTCGCGAGGGGAGCTTCGCTAGTGGCGAACAAGAAAAAAGGTCTGGTGATCGTGGAATCACCGGCCAAAGCCAAGAAAATCAACAGCTTTTTAGGCTCGGACTACACCGTACTGGCCAGCATGGGGCACGTTTGTGATCTCCCGCAGGGGGCGGATCAGATTCCGGACGATGTCAAGAAAGCTCAGCCGTGGACGAAACTCGGGGTGAACGTCGACAACGACTTTGAACCGTATTATGTCGTCCCCAAAGAAAAGGAAAAAACGGTTCGCGAACTGAAGGCCGCACTGAAAGATGCCGACGACCTGATCATCGCAACTGACGAAGACCGCGAGGGCGAAAGCATTGGCTGGCACCTGAAGCGGTTACTGGACCCCAAGTCCAAATTGCCAGTCAAACGGATGGTGTTCTCGGAAATCACCAAGGAAGCCATCCTCGAAGCGATCGCCCACCCGCGGACCATTGACGAAAACCTCGTGGCGGCTCAAGAAACGCGCCGCGTCGTCGACCGTTTGTACGGCTACACCCTCAGCCCGCTGCTATGGAAGAAGATCGCCCCCAAGCTGTCCGCGGGCCGCGTCCAATCGGTGGCAGTCCGGTTATTGGTGACTCGCGAACTGGAGCGGCTGGCGTTTAAAAAGGGAACCTACTGGGACCTGAAAGCCCAGCTCGAAACGGCCGAACAAGCCAAGTTCACCGCGGAATTGGCCACGGTCGGCGGTCGCAAGGTCGCCGCCGGTAAAGATTTTGACGAGCACACCGGGCGGCTGAAACCCGATGCTGATGTCCTCCTACTGGACGAAGCCACCGCCCGTAATCTGCAAGATCGACTGCAAAGCGGCCCGTGGCAGGTCGCGTCGTTGGAGCAGCGCCAACAGGTTCGCCGCCCGTACCCGCCATTCACGACCAGTACGTTGCAGCAGGAAGCCAACCGCAAGCTGGGGATGTCGGCCCGCGAGACCATGCAGACTGCTCAGCGGCTCTACGAAGACGGCTATATCACCTACATGCGTACCGATTCAGTCCACCTGTCCAACGAGGCGATCACAGCCTCGCGAGGCTGTGTGAAGGATCGTTACGGCGACGCATATCTGAGTCCAGAACCGCGCCAGTACACGACGAAATCCAAGGGAGCGCAAGAGGCACACGAAGCCATTCGCCCCGCTGGTACGGAAATGAAGACCGCAGACGAATTGGGGCTCGGTGCCCGCGAAGCCAAGCTCTATTCGCTGATCTGGATGCGAACCGTCGCCTCGCAAATGGCCGAGGCCCGGTTGCAGTTCGTGACGGCGATCATCAACGTCGGTGACGCGGAATTCCGCGCGACCGGCCGGCATGTCGAGTTCCCCGGCTTCTTCCGAGCCTATGTCGAAGGGGTCGATGATCCCGAAGCCGCACTTGACGACCAGGAAGCTGCCCTGCCTCCGTTGAAGGAGCAAGAGAAGTTGGGTTGCACGCAACTCGACTCGGTCGGCCACGAAACCAAGCCCCCCGCACGCTACACGGAAGCCACGCTGGTGCGCACATTGGAAGCGGAAGGGATCGGCCGTCCGAGTACCTACGCGAGCATCATCAGTACCATCCAGGACCGCAACTATGCGGTGAAGACGGGAAATCAACTGATCCCGACATTCACGGCGATGGCAGTTACAAAGCTGCTAGAAACGCATTTCCCGCAGCTTGTGGACCTAGCCTTTACCGCCAAAATGGAACAGACGCTGGACGATATTGCGCTCGGCGAAGCGGAGCGACTGCCGTACTTGAAGGCGTTCTTCTCGGACCCGAATGGGCTCGAGGATCAGGTCAAACAGCACGAAGAAGAAATCGATCCGCGGACCGCATGTACGCTGGAATTCGAAGGCTTGACGTCCAAAATCCGCATCGGTCGCTTCGGTGCCTACGCCGAACGTCAAACCGACGGCGAGGAGACGTTGAAGGCTTCGCTGCCAGCCGATCTGACTCCGGCCGATATCACCAATGAGATCGTCGAAGAGCTGATGCTCCGCAAGCAGCAGGGCCCCCAGGCCCTGGGCGAAGATCCCGAAACTGGCAAGCCCATCTATGTGATGACCGGACCATACGGAGTCTACCTGCAGTTGGGCCAGGTCGTTGAAGGCGAAACCAAGCCGAAGCGAGTGTCGGTTCCCAAGAACATTCCCATGCAGGATTTGACGTTCCAAACGGCGGTCGATCTGATCAGTCTGCCGCGCAGTCTGGGTAAGCACCCGGAAACGGGCAAAGTCGTCAATGCGGGTGTCGGCATGTATGGCCCGTACGTCCTGCACGACAAGAAGTACAAGTCGATTCCCAAGGAACAAAGCGTCCTGACCATCACGATGGATCAGGCGGTGGAATTGCTCAAGCAGGAGAAGGGTCGCGCCGTCGCGACGCCGCTCAAGGAACTGGGCAACCATCCGACCGACGGCCAGCCGGTCTCGATTTTCGAAGGCCGTTACGGTCCCTACGTGAAGCACGGCGACAACAACGCCACGATTCCCAAAGAGAAGGAAATCGAGCAAGTCACGATGGACGAAGCGCTGGCCTGGCTGGCAGAGCGATTGGCAAAAGGTCCCGCCAAAAAGAAGGGCCGTGGCGCGCGGAAGTCAGTGACAACCGTGGCGAAGAAGACCGCGGCAACGAAGAAGAAGGCGGCAACGAAGAAGGCGGCGAAAAAGAAGACGGAAAGTGATGACGACAGCATTGAAGGCTTGGGAAATCAGGGGGCCTGATTATCTTAATCGCCGAGGACGGGTCACGAAGTGACCGCCAATACAAGTATCCCTCGCGTCACGGAGGGCTACGCCGTGAAGGATGTTTTTGTGGGTTTTTTGCAATAATACGAACTAATTCGTATCCGAGCCGATGGGAGGGCGAGGCTCCTGCCGAGTCGCATAGTCTTGCGAGAGCCGATAAACGCTTGCGGTTCGGCATGAGCCTCACCCTCCCGTCGCGTCGAAATATCCTTCACAGAGTTGCACGGAGGGGCTACAGAAATGGAGATCCTCACCGGGCCTGCCTGCTCCGGTAAGACGTCCGCCTTGCTGCACTGGTATCGCGCGGCGATCTTGAAAGCGCAGTGCGAGCGGCGTCCCGGTCGCACCCTGTGGCTGAGTCCCACGCATCGAGTCTGCCAGCAGGTGACTCAGCAATTGTGGGCCAACTCGGCCAGCGTGATTCTCGCCCCGCAGGTGATGACCTTCGATGGGTTCGCCGATCGCATTCTGCAGTTTTCCGAGACCGTGACCCGGCCGCTGCCGCCGGTCATGCAACGGGTTCTGGTCCGGCATCTGATCGACAATCACGTCGCGACCGGGCGGCTCAAATACTTTGGCGGGATCGCGCAGACGTCGGGTTTTCTGGATGTTGTGCTGGGTCTGATTTCGGAACTCAAGCGGGAAGAGGCGTGGCCCGAACATTTTCAAGCGGCGTGTGAGCAGCGCGGAGCCAGCCGTTCCGATCTTGAGTTAGGATCCCTTTACGCCGCTTATCAAGAGCAGTTGAAAACACAGAACCGGTATGACGCCGAAGGGCGATTTTGGTCGGCACGCGATCGGCTGGTGAAGGGGTTTTGGGAGCCGTTTCCGGAATTTGAACTCGTCGTCGTCGACGGCTTTTCGGACTACACCCACACGCAGTACGAGATCCTGGGCCTACTGGCCCAGCGGTCGGCACGGATGCTGGTCAGCCTGCCGTGGGAAGACACGACGTTGCGGCCCGATCTCTTCGCGAAGCCCAGGATCGCCAGCGAACGACTCGGAAAGGTCGCGACTTGTCAGTCCCGCGCTGCCCCCGTGCCAGGCGACCTGTCGGGAATATCATTACCGGCCGGCATCCGGCATCTGGCCCAACAACTCTTCTCGAATCCGCGAGAAATCGTCGCCTCGAACGATGGCGACGGCGTGGAAATCCTGGCGGCGACTGGCATGCAGGGCGAAGTCCGCGCGATTGCCGAACGCGTGAAGCGCATGCTGGTCGGCGAAGTCGCGGCACGCGACATCACAGTCGCGTTTCGCCCTCTGACCGACTATGCCCCCCTCGTGCGCGAGGTCTTTTCCAACGCGGGGATCCCCTTCCAATGCATGGCGGCCGAGCCGTTGATTCGACAACCGCTCATCAAGACCCTACTGTCGGTGCTGCAACTGGAATTGGAAGACTGGCCCTTCGAGCGGCTCTATGGGCTGCTCAATTCCGGCTGGTTCCGGCCCAACTGGCGAGACTGGTCACCGCGGCACAGTCCGCGGAATATCGCCGGGTTGCTCCGAAAACTGAAAATTCCCAATGGCCGGACGGCGATTGTTGCGGCCTTCGACGCGGCCCGCGTGCTGGCCGAATCCGCACCCGAGGACGACCCTCAGTCCCAACTGGCATTCAAGATCGCCCAATCCACCAACTGCCTGCTGCGACTGAGCGACCTGCTCGCGCCGTTGCGTCAGAAACTGAATGCCCGGGACTGGGCCGAAGTGCTGACGCACATCGCGCGGGAACTGGGAATCGCGCCGCTGTCTGAAGAGGTCGACGGCGTCGAAGCGAATGAGGCTTGGGCGTCGTTCCAGGATCTATTGTTCGTAGCGGCCGGAACGGAAGAGATGTTGGGGCAGGGCCGCCGGCCACTTGGTCTGTCAGAGATCTGTGCCGAATTATCGGACCTGCTACAGCACCAGACCATGCCGACTCCCCCGCGTCGGGCGGGGGTGGTCGAGATTCTGGATGCGGCCCAGATTCGCGGTCTCGACGTGCCGTTTCTGTTTCTCGGCGGGTTGACGGAATCGAGCTTTCCGCTGCGCGGCGGCGACAGCTTTCTCTACACTGAAGCCGACCGCCGTGAGCTGAATGCCCACGGTTTAACGCTCGGCCATCGCACCGCTCAGACCCAGGCCGAAATGCTGCTGTTCTACAGCATCGTGACGCGTGCCCGGCAGCGGTTGACCCTCAGCTATCCCGTCGTCAGCCTCGACGGCCAGCCACTCTCGGCAAGCCCCTATCTCACCGCTTTGCGAGATCTCTTCACCCCAGGCGCGATCAAACAGGTCCGCATCGAGCAACTCGATCCGGTCCCTGAAGTCAGCGACATGCTGAGTCTGTCGGATCTGCGAGTGGTCGCGACGTCGGAGGCCCTGCAACGTCGGCCGCG
>CAMAVF010000088.1 GCA_945861445.1 Planctomicrobium piriforme
CCTGAATCCCGGATATGCTCATCCGAACGATCTGAACCAGGGCTATGCGGCGCAGGGTTACGGCGGTCCGGTATCCATTCCGCAGGCACCCAATGTGCGTGCGAATTTCAATTATGGCTGGGGGATTCCTTCTTCGCGATTGACACCCACCAGCATCCCCTACGGTTATTAGAGCAGTTCAACCTTCGTCGCTGAAGTCGCCAGACTTCGGATCGGAACTCCCACGAGATCCGCTATAGATTCCGTCCGCCTGCCGGACGATTTGCCCCAGGGATTGGTAACATGAAACTGACGATGACGATTCTCCGTCGCCCGGCCGTTTTGGCTGGCCTTGTGCTGGTGTTAAGTGCTCCGGCAGCGGGCATCTCGGCCGAACGGTTTGCCGCTCAAACTCGGCCGCAGGCCCCGTTGGGAACGCCGATTCAACAGGCGAACTACAACTGCCCCAATGGCGACTGCTATCAAGGTGGTGGTTGGGGTGGCGGCGGTTGGGGCGGCTGGCGTGGCAGTTGTGCTCACGGCGGCTGCTATGGAGGCGGCGGGTTGTTCGGCTGCGGTTGCCATCACGGTTTGGCTGCGGGCAATGCCTGGGTCCGCCCACCTGCGGCCTGGGGCTTATCGCGAACTCCCAATACCTACCGTTACTACTGGAATTCGCAGTTGGCAGGCGTCCCGTCAGTCAGTGGCGGGCCGTACCCGATGGTTTATCAGCCCACCGACACGACGCAGATGGGCTTCTACTATCAAGCGGTTCCCCGTTGGCAATATCGTCCTGAAATGTTGCCGCAGGCCCCGGCGCCCAACTGGCCCCTGGGAATGAATTCGGCCGTCGGCACCTACAACACCGGATACGTTGCGGGGACTGTGAATACGACCCCGGCAGTCAACGCTCAACCAGTTCCGGTCACCCCGGCCAATCCGCCGGCCCCCGCGGTCGCCCCGCCACCACCGGCCGAACCGGCAGTGAATGTTCCGGAAGCCGAAGCCGCAGTGTTTCCGAACCGTCGTCGCAGATGAATGACGGAGCGAGTCAAATAACAACAGCCCGCATTGCCAATTGGAAATGCGGGCTGTTTGTTTCTTTGCAGGCGATCGCTAGCAGCCTGTTGAAAAAGGTGTCTGGAACTCTCCGAACATTGACAAAACGCTCGATTCCGTGTGGTTGGCAAAGTTCCAGACACCTTTTTCAACAGGCTGCTAACCCCGGCTCTCGAGTAGTTCCGCGAGGTGCATGTGGCGAATGGGCGATTGACCGCGATGCAGCGCCCCGCCGATATTCATGAGGCAGCCGGTATCGGTACTGACCAGCACATCCGCGCCCGTGGCCGTGATGCACTCGACCTTGTCGCCGACCATCGCTCCCGAGATTTCTGGATAACGCACCGAGAACGAACCGCCGAAACCGCAACATTGGTCCTGATTCTTCAGGGGCATCAACTCGGCACCCGCGACATGGCGAATGAGGGTCTCGGCTTCGTCTTTCAATCCCAGACCCCGCAAATGACAGGCGTAATGGTAGGCGACCTTGCCCTGAAATTTGGCGCCGACATCCGTCACCTGTAGCCGGTTGACCAGAAAGTCGCTCAATTCATACGTCCGTGCGGCCAGATCGGTGGCCCGCGCATGCCACGCGGGATCGTCGTGAAACAGATGCGGGTATTCCAGTTTCACCATTGCCGCACACGAACCGGACGGGGTGACGACCAGACGGTCGCCGGCGAACGTGTCCATCGTGTGCTGGGCCAGCTCGCGAGCTCCCGACAAAAAACCGCTGTTGTAAAACGGTTGACCACAACACGTTTGCCGCTCGGGAAAATGAACTTCAATCCCCAATCTTCGCAACAGCCGCACGGTCGCGACTCCGGCTTGGGGACGGATCGAGTCACCCAGGCAGGTGATCATCAACGAAACTTCCACGAACGGGCCTCAGAATGCTGGGAGAACGGGAACGCTGTATCAACAGGTTGGAGTGTACTCCAGAGGCTCGTCCAGCGAAACGACGCAGGACCGCTGACTTCGGCAGCACACGAGATGTGTTCCACGTCAGGGTGGTTATAATAAGTGGCGTCTTTTCAAACACGCAGGCTCCCGGGATGGCAGAAGAATGATCATGGGTGTGAATCCGTTGTGGATCGTTGTCGGAATGGCCCTGATCGGCATCTTGGCAGCGTTGATTTCCTGGAAACCATTAGCGCGACGTTCGCGGCGCCGCCAGGCCGAGCAGGCACAGCAGGCGTTTCGCCGGCAGCGGGAAATGCTCGAAGCGAAATTCTTCACGATGGCCAGCTCGCTCGGCAAGCCGCGCGGCCTGCGCTGGCTGGATTGCCAGTGGCAGGACCAGGTGACCTTTGCACGCGATCGGCAGACGGGGTTGATTACCGCTTTCGTGGGGGTCAACATCCGGTTCGAAGCAATCGCAGGGGGCGACATGGAAGACGTCGCCGCCGTCGGCACCATCCGCGAGGCGTGTGCGTTGTTTCATTACCAGTTGGCCGCATGGGGCACGGGCGGCCGAGCCCTGTTTAACCTCGATCCCATGATGGCGATCGACCGTTTCAAGGATCAGTATGAGCCACTGGAACGCGGAACCGTGGCGGCGAAGTAGCAAAAAAAAGCCCCGGCTTGCTGGCAAGCCGGGGCTCTCATCAAATGTGGTCAATCAATCGTGCTCAGGAACGCGGTTCCAAGTCCCCACTATTCGGTTTCCTTCGTCACTTTGCGTTCTTTGCCTTTCCCGTCGCGCTTCGTTTCGACGGTACGAGTTGTCGAGTGGTGGGCCAGTTCCTTCATGAGTTTCTCGGCATGAGCGAGGTGCGTTTCCGTGGTCTTCTGACCTTCGGCCAGGACCGCAGCCAGTTCGGGCGAAACATGGCGTTGGAAGACAATCAGCTTGTCCTTCATGTGCATGTGCATCGCCAGTTGGTGCCCGATGAAGCACTCGTCGAATTCGTGTCCACTCTTGGCTTCCAGCTTCTCCTTGGCAGACGCCAGGCACTGGGCGGCAAGTTCTCGTTCCAATTGCATGTGGTGGAAGTGGTGGGCGGAGTCGTCTGACTTGGCATCGGCGGTCTTCACATCCGACTTGTCCGCATCCTGATCTGCATCACTCGCAGCGGTTTGCTCGATCTTGGCGCCACGCTTGTTTTTGCGGGCTCCCTTGGTCGCCGCATCCAGATAGCCGGCCTTTGTTGCCTCGGGAGCGAACTTTTGAAGTTTTTCCAAGAAGTTATGATGTTCCGTGATCATCATCCCGGCGAACTTCTTGACTTCGTCGTTCTGTGTCTTCGTGCGGGCGATTTCAGAAATTGCAATTTCGCCCTGGTTACCCAAAGCAATACATGTGGCCAGCAAATGGTCTGGAGTCCGCTTGCCGGTATCAGCCTGGCTGATCTTCGTCGATTTGTCGGCAGACTTGTCTTTCGCCGCGTCTTCGGCCGGGAGCATTGCAACGCTGGCCGTGAGGGCGAAAAGAGCCGATGCTACAAACAGTTTTCGAAACATGGTTTGTACTCCTTTTTATCCGTGCAAGATTAGGTTTATCTGACTCCGTGAGTCGGATCGTTCCGAAGGAACAACGGCACGTTTCGGATTGGATTCCCCGGTGAGGACGAGTGCCTGCTAACTGGCCATTAATGCAAGATCGATGCCATTGGCGTGAAATGAAATCCGTGATCTTGGCGACGTTCAGCTAAGGGGGAATCTCAAGCTTCCGCTTATTGAGTAGGCGCCAGCGTGTGTGCTGGAGCGTTTTGCACCACGCCTGTTGTGATTTGCGGAATGTCACTTTTTCCATAAGTTGAATTGGGCGATCAGCCGCCGTAGTGACCGGCTGGCTGCCAGATTTGCAGAGGAAGCCCACTGCTTCTTGACTCTGAGGCGTTAACGGCCGTTATCAAGTGGCCTTTTCAGCCGCAGTAATTTCCCTCAAGTTCTTGATCCGTCGCGATTAGAGCCGGTTCCGCGATAGAAATGGCTGAATAAACGCCCAATGGCACGACGCTTGCTTTCCGTTCCAGCAGGTCCGAAAGCGGATCACACAAATGCGCAGTCCAGGGATCTACAGATGCGAGTGCCAATAGGTCTCGGCATTCCTGGACAACTCTGCATTTTGATGTTCATGGCCGAGCGATTGGGAGGGATTTCCATGTCCAAGTGCGACGTTTGCGGTAATGACTATGACAAGTCATTTACCGTCACCCTGCATGGTCAGGAGCACACGTTCGATTCATTCGAGTGTGCCATTCACGCGCTGGCGCCCACTTGCAACCATTGTGGCTGCCGCGTCATCGGACACGGTGTCGAACACGACAATATGATCTACTGTTGTGCGACATGTGCCGAACATGCCGGTGTCGTTGGTCTTAAAGACCACGTTTGATTCCATCGCTATGGAACAACAATCATGCATCCAACGGTCGTCCCAAATACTGACGACGGCGAAGAGCGCCAGCTGAAAGAGGCTTCTGAAGACCAGCGGAAAACGGCCGCTGCGCGAACTCTGCCCAATCAAGTCGTCGATCGAACTAAACGGCACGTGGAGAAACCGGAAGCGCCTCAGTCGAGTGAGAAATGAGCGATGGAGTCGCTGCTCTGAATTGAGAGGCAGATCATGATCCGGAAACTGAAAACGGGGCACTACCGGTTGTACTCCAGTAAGCCTGATCCACAAACCGGGAAACGCAAAAACCTGGGAACCTTTGAATCGCGTGAGAAGGCCCAGCAACACGAGCGCGAGGTCCAGTACTTCAAACGCAAGGGGTAGATACCGAGGGGAATCGACCTGAACGGCGTTGATATCTCTGAGACGTGCAACAAACGTGAGCCGGCTACCGTAAGTCCCTGGATCAAATCCGGAGCCTTACGGTATCCGGCTCGCCTGTTATAGCCTTCCCATTCCTGTGTGGCCGCTACCGCGGCTGGCGTGCTCCTCAGGTGGCTGGCGTGCTCGCTTGCCCTTCGAGCTTGTATTTCAAGCCCTACCCCTACCCAATCACCTTCAACGAATCCTCAACCACATTCAATACGATATCAATGTCTGCGGACGTGTGAGCTAACGAATACCCGTGGTGACACGGCCCGCCGCCGTAATCGTGGAAGTAGACGCCGCGATTCGCCGTCTCGCGGCAGAAGGCCAGCATTGTCTTGGGATTGTGGACCAGACTGTCTCGGTAGCACCGGACCGGTTCGCGCGTGCCGAAGCAGATCCCGAACCGGCTGCCGTGCGACTGGATCCGCACCGGAAGCTTGCTGCGTTTGGCGATCCCATCCAAACCCGCATACAGTTGCTCGCCCAGCATTTGGATCTTCGTCCAGAACGCGGGTTGTTTGATGTGGTCGACAAATCCTAATCCCCCCAGCATGGCCATCAGCGGTGCATTGAATGTTCCGCTATGCGCCACTGGGCCGGTCGGTTTGAACTGATCCATCAATTCGGCCTTACCCGCAATTGCTGACAGGGGAATGCCCGCACCCAGGGATTTGCCAATCGTGCAAATGTCGGGAGTGACTCCGAAGTCCTGCTGAGCCCCGCCAGCACTCTTTTTGGCGAATGATTGGATTTCATCGAAGAACAGGATCATCCCGTTCTTTGTCGCCAATTCCCGGGCCAGTTCGAGGAACCCGGCTTCGGGTTTGATGCACGCGCAGTTGTAGTCGACCGGTTCGATGATCAGGGTGCCAGCTTCGTCCTTGTGAGCAGCGACGGCCTTCTCCAGTGCTTCACGGTTGTTGTATTCCACCGGAATGATCAGATCGGCGAGAGCCTGCGGAATCCCGGGACTTTCACGATAGGCGACGGCCGCGTCCAATTCGGACGCTGGGGGCTGCCCCCCGATAAAGATCAAGTCGTGATAACCGTGGAAGTGGCCGGTGAAGCGGATGATTTTTTCTTTGCCCGTGATCGCCCGGCACAGCCGCAACGCGTGCAGCGTGGCCTCGGTGCCAGAATTGGTGAAGCGAATGCGTTCGGCACACGGTACCAGCTTGCACAACTCTTCGGCGAGCGTCACATGATAGGGCCCATCCAGGCTGCACAGGACGCCACGCTCCCAGGTGATTTGAAAGGCTTCTTTCAGGAAATCCGGGGCGTGACCCAGCAACGTCGCCCCGTGACTCATGGACATGTCGAGGTATTCCTTGCCCGCGATATCCGTGAACCGCGCCCCCTTCGCCGAGGCGGCATAGACCGGTCCGCCGATCCCCTGATTGAACCGGGTACTCGAGCAAACCCCACCCGGAATTGCCTCGCGGCCCCGCCGGTACCAATCCGCGACCGCTTCTGGCGTGGTGGGGAACTGTACATCCAGCATGTCCGAACCTTTCGGTGTGTTATTCTGTCAGTTCTGACCTAAATCGGAACCGTCCCTTGAAGGACGACCACTGATCACAATAATGAATCCTCACCAGAGTTCCAACTTCAGACCACGTTTACGAGACTTCTATGAGTTCTTCGATACCGTCAGTCGCCCCAGCGACTTCTCAAGTTCCCGATGCCGCCGGACGTTTCGGTGAGTTTGGGCGTCGCTTCGTGCCTGAAACATTGATGCACGCGTTGGAATTGTTGACGGACGACTACGCTCAGGCGAAGGCCGATCCGCAGTTTCAGGCGGAATTGGCCGGTCTGCTGAAGAACTACGTCGGTCGGCCCAATCCGCTCTACTTTGCCGAGCGACTCACGCAACAGTGCGGCGGGGCTCGGATCTATCTCAAGCGAGAAGATCTGAATCACACAGGCGCCCACAAGATCAACAATGCGCTTGGTCAGGCATTGCTGACGTTGCGAATGGGCAAGAAGCGAGTCATCGCAGAAACGGGTGCCGGACAGCACGGTGTGGCGACCGCGACCGCGTGTGCTCACTTTGGTCTCGACTGTGTCGTTTACATGGGCGAAGAAGACATTCGCCGTCAGAAGTTGAACGTCTTTATCATGAAGACGATGGGCGCGGAAGTGCGGCCCGTCACCAGCGGTTCACGGACCTTGCGGGACGCGATCAATGAAGCGATGCGAGATTGGATGGCCTCGGTCCAGGACACGCACTACATCATCGGCAGCGTCGTGGGGCCGCACCCGTTTCCAATGATCGTCCGGGACTTCCAGGCGGTCATCGGCCGCGAAGCGCGGCAGCAAAGCCTGGAGATTCTGGGACGCCTGCCGGATGAAGTGATTGCCTGCGTGGGGGGCGGTTCGAATTCCGCGGGCATGTTCTATCCCTTCGTGGATGACAAGTCGGTGGCCCTGACCGGTGTCGAACCGGGCGGACGAGGGACCGCTCCCGGCCAGCACGCTTCGACCTTAAGCTATGGTGTGAAGGGAGTCCTGCATGGCAGCTACAGCTATGTCCTGCAGGATGCGGAAGGCCAGACGAGCGATGTGCATTCTGTTTCGGCGGGGTTGGATTATCCCGGAGTCGGACCAGAACACAGCTACTGGAAGGATTCCGGTCGGGTCCGTTATACGCCGATCACGGACGATCAAGCGCTGGCGGCATTTAGTCAACTGGCCCGGACCGAGGGGATCTTGCCGGCGCTGGAAAGCTCGCATGCCGTCGCCCAGGCGATGGTTTCCGCGAAGGCACGCAAGCCCGACGAAGTGGTTGTCGTGTGTTTGTCGGGACGCGGTGATAAGGATGTGTATGAAGTCGCCCGAGTCTTGGGGCAAACGATTTAGGGCTGAGAGAAGCCTGGCACGAACCAAGGGTTGCGACGAAGCCCCAAGCAGATGAATTATCTCCCCTCGCCCCAGTAATCTGGGGAGAGGGGTTGGGGGTGAGGGGAACAATCGACTATCGACGTAAAGTGCTGAATTGGGGGAAAAGACGTCAATTTAATCATGCTATTTCAATGACGCGCGATAAGCCCCTCACCCCCGACCCCTCTCCCCGGAGTACCGGGGCGAGGGGAGAGAAATCGCGTTAGGTTGTCGGTCGTCAAGCAATTATGCGACCGACCGACCAATCGCCGCCGACTTACCTTCAAATAGGAATCCGTTCGTGTCTTCACGCATCACTGAGACATTTGCGAAACTCAAGTCCGAAAACCGCATGGCGTTCATGCCATTCATTACGGCGGGCGACCCCGACCTGGCAACGACCGCATTGACGATTCGCGAACTGGCTTCGCGTGGAGTGGACTTGATTGAGATTGGGTTTCCCTACAGCGACCCGATTGCCGATGGGCCAGTGATTCAGGCGTCGTACACGCGCTCTCTGGGTAAGGGGTTGCAGATTTCGCAGTTGTTTGCCACCGTGTCGCAGCTCACGAAGACGCACACTCCCCTGCCCCCGCTCGTGGGGATGGTGGCTTACGCGATTATCTTCCGCATGGGGCCGGAAGTGTTTGTAAAGACGGCGCGCGAGGCTGGCTTTTCAGGATTAATTGTTCCTGATCTGCCGGCTGATGAAGCGGCGGATATGTCGGCCTTGGCGGCTCGGTATGATCTGGATCTTGTCCAGTTGATCGCCCCCACGACGACACCTGCGCGGACTCAGCGCGTGCTGGAGATCGCCCGGGGATTTATTTATTGCATCTCGATTGCCGGCACGACGGGGGTCCGCGATCAGTTGCCCGCCGAGTTGCTCGGTCAGTTGAAATGGCTGAAAACCCAGACCAAATTGCCCCTGGCTGTCGGATTCGGGATCAGCCGCCCGGAACAGGTGGACGAATTGCGAGGTCTGGCTGACGGAGTGATTGTGGGCTCGGCGATCGTGCGGCAGATGGGTGCGATCACGACCGATGGCACATCCCCCTCCGACGCGTTGCAAAAGATCGGCACTCTCGCGGCCGGATTTGTGGCAACCGCGCATCGCGCTTAGCCCGGACCGTGTTCGAACTCGTCACCGTAGCTTGACTCTCCAGAGTCGAGCGAACTTCGCGGATCATCGAGTCACAATTTCAAGTCGGCCGCTGCGGGCAGCTCTTCATCGCCAACGAAGGTCCCAGAATTCGCCCGACTCTGGAGAGTCAGGCCACGCGTTCCTAACGTAACGGTCATTTTTGCCGGCTGGAATCGATGCGTCAAAATGCGCCGAAATTGGTTCGGATGGCGTTTGATTATGCGCCGTCTGCCGATTATCACAATTTGCAAATCTCGTATTTGCTGCCGAATACAAATAGTGATGTGACAAGCGTTTAGGAAAATTTTGAAAGACTTTTAAAAAATGCAATTGACGAATGAGATCGGGCTGCCTACTATTGATCCAGTGCCTGACCTAGACGTGGGTGGGCCGGACTAAAGCTGGATACTTCCAGAACTGGTCTGGACGATCCGGGTAACTTCTCGCAGGAAGGAGGTGGTCTACATATGTCTTGTAGTTCTAACCAGAGGTTGGCTGTCTGACAGTCGCCGACGGGCTGTAATCCCTGTGAGTTGATTTTGTTCCTCTGAGCGAATTGACCCACATCGTCGGACAGCCGTACTCGTCCCAATCGTGTTCGTAGTAAAGCACGGTTCGGTGCCTGCTTAGGCTTTGGAAGTGGTGCCAAGCACCATGGAAGTAGCCAGAAGAGTGGAATCTTGGTTCGCCGTGAACTTGGAATCCGAAATTTTTAACAATCGGCCCCGAGGTTCCGCAAGGAGCCTCGGGGTTTTCCTTGCGCGGTGGATGGCTGCCGTTGGCGGCACCGGTCGTGTGGACCGGTAAGTCCCGCTCATTCGATGGGACTTACGGGACGGATGGGACGGATGGGAGCAGACCTATTAAGGGGCTTCGCTGCTATTTGGCTTTTCGCTGTCCGCGCATGAAGTCGTACAGTCGCTCCGCGGCCGGCCGCCATTTATCTTGCTCTGTCAGCGCGACGATCGCCTGGATTTCTTTGTGCCCAGCGTCGGACAGTCGCTTTTCGTCATGGAGTTTCTTGATACGCTGCTGGCAATCGGTGAGCAGATCGCGCCGTTTGGTAGTCACGGCCGTGTAGAGCGCATCGAGCTCGCCAAATACGGCTTCGTCGGTGAGCACCTGCGGAACCCGGCTGCATCCGGCGAACATGAACACGCTCAATCCGAGGCACAGCCAGACAACGCTGACGCGCACGCGGTTTCGCGGAAGATCGACAGCTTTACCCTGCGGGCGGGTCTCGACGAGTGACATTACAGTTCCCCTGTCACTTCAGCACCATTGCGAGTGCTGACTCCGACCCAGGTGAACCCGTCGATAAACTGCGAGATGAACCGCACGGATCCATCGCCGAACATGACATTCGCCCCGCCCACATGTTCCGAGAACATTTCGTCGGTATGGCCAAACGGGTGGTTCGGTGCATGGATAATGACCTGCGGATGGTCGTGGGTGTCGGGCCCGCTGTGGGCCCCGACCAGGCAGCCTGCACTGTTGCATTCCGACGGCCAGCCGGGCTTCGGGCAGGTCGCAGCGTAAGGCACCGTTCCGTACCACGTCTTGTTGCTGAGCCTGGAACTGTGCTCGCCGACGAACACCGTGTTTGACAACCCGTCGGATACATCGGCGATGCGAATCCGCGAATTTCGATAGAAGGGACCGTCCTGAGTCGCCATCTTGCCTGTCGCCGGAATCGGTTCGGCCTGAGAAAAATCGTTGGAATACGCGGGGACACGGCCCCAGGGCTGATGAATTCCCGCGTTGGTAACGTAGTGGGAGTGAGCGAAGAACTGAGCCGGTGTGATCGGCACAGGGACCGAAGGAGCCGCTGACGACCCAACCGTCCATTTTTCTACCACGAATCCATCACTGCCGCCCGTGGCCGAGGGACAGAGAAACACACTGAGTTTCGTGCCGGATAAAGTCGAATGCGCAGCATCCCAACAGGGGAGTGAGAAATTCAACTTGTTATAGAGAGGTGCTTGATCCATCTGCGGCAGCATCAAGCTCCCCCAGGCAAAGCCGGACGGCCCGTTGCTGTTATCATCCGGAAAGGCCACTCCTGAAGCAGTCCCCGACACGCCCACGCTGCCTACGTATGCCGGTGGGAATACCTGGTGCGATTCGTGGTAGTTGTGCAGAGCCAACGCGAGTTGTTTCAGGTTGTTTTTGCATTGAGAACGCCGCGCGGCTTCGCGGGCCTGCTGCACTGCGGGAAGCAACAACGCAATCAGGACCGCAATAATTGCGATCACGACAAGTAATTCAATCAACGTAAATCCACGACGACGAAACACGATGTCCTACCTCTCAACAATTCGTACCGATATCCGGAAGTAGTCCTGAGCGACGACTCCCTTCGACTCACATCGGTCAAATTATAATTTTGACTACTCAAAATTCAAGAGCTAGTAAAAAGAAATTTGAGATCCGGGTGATTCAAAGTGAAATTCCGGAAGATCTGTTGATTGGACTCTTGCGCGAATTGATCGTTGGGACGGCGGAAATCAACACACAAGTTCAATGCAATCGCCCGGTTGGAAGCCAACCGGGCGATTTCACAACAAATCCTGCTTCAATCGAATTACATCGCGGGCTCAGGCAGTGGGGGGGCCGGTGGAAGTCCCAGCGTTGACTTCAACGCTGACACCGACGGCACGGATTGCTGGGGGACAATTTCCATGGTTAGTGGGTTGGCGGCGGCTCCATCTCCGCGGATGATCACCAAATCCGCCGCAGTCGCCTGATCGATATCGAAGTCGGGCAGGCGGACTTGGATCCCCAGGTCAAACCAGCCCAGGATCTCGGCCTGGAATTCCTGATCGCCGATGACAACCATCGCCTTTCCGGGTTCCGGTCCCAGTCCTTCTCCCGCGACGTGGATGATCCCGTTGGGTTGCGAAGATCCCGGCTCGGCGGCGAACGCTGCTGGATCAACCGGCAGAATATCACCACGAATCAACGTCGCACCGTTATTGTTTTCAAACGCTTCCGGCAGCTCATTGTGGCTGTCGACCAGCACATTCAGGTAAGTGAAGGGAATGGCCTGTCCTGATGAATCTCGGCCCAGCTTGTTCGCCGCAAAGGGCAGGCGAATGTCGACGGATTGGATTTCACCCGCTCGCATCCCGGCCACTCGCACACCCGCTTCCGGCAGTCCAGCGAAGGCGTTGGCGTCGGTCGAAGCCAACAGCAGGACGTTGAAGTCTTGATTGAGGTCGAACCCGCTGTTGTTACGGAGCCAGACTCGGAAACGCGGCCCCAGTTCCTGTCCGGGGTGTCCCGGATCAACAAACCGAGTGGCCAGTAGTTGGATATCGGCTCCGGAATTGACCACCACCGGTGAGACATCCACCCAGGAACCGCACGCCACGTAAGGCAGCGGCTGCCAGACCGGGAACTGCCACGCGACCCACGGTGTGCAGGGGTTGCAAATCACGGGTTGGCAGAAAATGGGGCGTGGGTCGTAGATCGGAGCACACGTGTCCCACCAGCACCAATCCACCCACGGCGCCCAGTTGGGATACCAGACAAAGGCCGAGCAATACGCCGGTCCCGCGTACCACATCGACTTGCAGTGACTGGCATAGAAGGGGCTGATCGGCCCGAAGTGACGGTGTTGCCATCCACCACGTTGTTGCAGGCCGGCGACCAGATTCATACGGCGGCTGAGGTCACCCTGCCGCTGCAACTGGAACTGGCGATCCAGTTTGAACGATTGACCGCTATGCAGCTTCGCGAGATGCTCGAACTCGCCATTCTTGCGTCGTGCTTCCAGCACTTCATAGGCGGGACGGAGTTTTAGTTTCGCAGCGAGGTGTGGATCCAGTTTGCCATTCTTCGTGACGGGCATTTTCAACGCTTCCCGCGGCAGTTTCTGTAGTCGTTCGACCCCTTCCTTTTTAATGTGAGTCGGCAGCACGACTTTGGCCCGTTCCGGAGCCTTGCCCTGCGCGACCAGATCACCGTGCTGTTTGTCGAGACGCACCTTGATCTGATCGTGATGCTCGCGGGTGAGCGTATCCCCAGCTTTCAGCCGCACGGGCTTTTCCTGAGAACCTTTGGCCGCTGGCTTCGGCGAAGTGGGATTCTTCAAGTCAGGTTGGATCGTGTGGACGCGGATCTTATTGTCGCGCTTCACATCCACTTCACCGGTGGTGCCGGGCTGCTTGGGACTGGTCGACCGGCCTGGGTTCGCTCGGTCTTCAATTTTGATTTTGAGTTGAGGTTGGATTGGGGGAGGTGGATTGGCCCTGTCACGCGGCTTAACACTGTCGACCTTTGGAATGTTCTCGATTTTGACGGGCTGGTTCGTTTTCGGCGGCTTGGAAGCGTTTCCGGTGCCTTGGCCACCCTTATCAGGCAAGAAGGCCACGTGCGGGTTTCCAGTTTTACCCGGCTGCAAATTGACCTTGGCGGGATCACGATTGAAACTGGGTTGAAACCGTTGACCCGAACTCTGCGGCGTTGTGGTATTCTGTGAATTCCGCGGCAATGGGTTCGAGTTAGATCCGCCGTTACTGCGAGCATTTCCGGCTGAGGTGTGCGAAGGTTGCTGTTCGCTGCGCCGGTGGTTCGGGCTGCGATTTTTCGAGTTATCGTCCGCCAAACCAATCGAGGCAATTTGCCACAGCACGGCGGTCCCGACTAACATTTGAACGACGGCTGGCAGCCAGCCGTTAAAGTCGAGTTTTAACATGATCAAGTCCTTGGATCGTGGGTAGAGATGAAGCGCCGGCGTCCTGAAACCGGCCGGTTCAACTTGTAGAAATCAACCTGCGAAACGCATGGCACAGATCCCTCAGCGGGGCGACCCAATTGAATGTCAGAGCATCAGATGTTGGGACCGAGACAGATTCAATCTCATGAAGGGTTGTGTGGTCACTCTTGTATGCTGATCGCAGTTTGAATGCCAATGTTTTGTTCCAATGATTTCGGACCGGGTTGTTCGTGGTATAAGCGGCTGTTATCAAAGCAGTTACAGCGGGTTCCGAAGGCGTGATGCTCAGAATCTGGTATGATTCGTCTCGCTGCTAAAGTGACATCAGTTTGCTGGCAGTGAGATCGATATGACGACGGAACTGTTCGTAGCCTGACTCTCCAGAGTCGGGCGCTTTTCGGCCCGACTCTGGAGAGTCAGGCTACACGTAGGATGTTCATGCCACCCACGCAATATGCCCAAGATCGCGACTGGTCGGCGACTCAGTTTCCGTTAGCGGACTACCCCGCATTGCAGGCCGCCTGGAGTTTTTCTCAACGCCGACTGCGTGAGATTAAGCACACCCTGGCAGCCGCGAGTCTCTCGCCCGACATCGTGACGGTCGGCATCGCGGGATCTCTCGCGCGGATGGAAGCCACCGCGGAGTCCGATTGCGATCTAGTGGTCGTGCTGCGCTCTGATGTCGCTCGCGAGGTCGGCCTGAAGGTCTTCGCGGACGTGTGGAGGGCGCTGGCTCCGCTGGAGCTGGAGGCCCCCCAACCCGGCGGGATTTATGCCGCTCCCGTCTTGATCGACCAACTACTCGATCCGCAAACGCTCGGCAAAGTCTCAGAAGATCAGCGGGTGTTTGGCTCGCGGATGTTGTTCCTGCAGGAACTGCAACCAGTCTGGGGTGAAGGTCCGTTTCGTGAGCTGGCGCGGGCGATCGTCCAGCGGTATGCCGCACACTATGTGGCCGTGGACCAGTCGAAGCAGTGGTCCTATTTGTTGAACGATCTGGTTCGCTATTACAAATCGCTGTGCCAGACCTACATGTTTGGAGAACTGGGCCGCGACGACTGCTGGCGGCTGAGGAATTTGAAGGCGCGGCACAGCCGCCTGCTGATTTATGTCGGGCTGCTGTTCCTGCTGGGGGAATCGAGTCGCACCACGGATCGCAAAGAGAGTTGGCTGGCCGCCCGACTTACGTGGACTCCCGCCGAGAGACTGGCGGCTCTCTACGCCGAACACAGGGATGATCGGTTCCGCATTCTCGCCGGCTGTCTGAACCGCTTCGTCGAGGCCATGTCGACGCCGGGATTCCGCGAGTCACTCGCGGAAACGATCGAACCGAATTCGCCACTCGCCCGCGAGTCGAATTCTGAGTTCACCCAGATGAAACAGAACGGAGACGAGTTCCTGGCGGAACTCTTGCGCTTTGCACTGACTCGCCGCGAAGATTGGGCCGAGCGGTTTTTCGAGTACTGGCTGTTTTAGTCAGGACAATACAAGCTCGAAGCGCAAGCGAGTGCATCCCGTTGACACTGATAAACTCTAACAAAACCTCTGCGTCAGTACAGAACCGCATGAAATATCGCGGATCTGTACTTCCCACAACCGGTTTTGTCAGGGCTTCTTAGATAAATCCCTACCAGCGGAACAGCGATGTGCCCCAGGTCAAGCCGCCGCCGAACCCCGTCATCAACAGCGTGTCTCCACGATGCACGCGGCCTTCCTGCACGGCTTCGTCCAAGGCGATCGGGATCGATCCGGCCGACGTGTTGCCATACTTTTGCAGGTTCTTGAATAGCTTGTCGGGGGGCAGTGCGAGTTGTTCGGCGACGTTGTCGATGATCCGGACATTGGCCTGATGCAGCAGGTACAGGCTGACGTCGTCAATATCGATGCCCGTTCGGTTCAGCATCAATTCAATCGTGTTGGAGACCGTCTGCACGGCCCATTTGAAGACGTTGCGCCCATCCATTTGCAGAAATTGCAAACCGTCATCCAGATCCGACTTCGTCGTGGGGCGTCGCGTCCCGCCACTCGGACGATCGAGCAGCGGCCCGCCGCCGCCATCGGCCCCGATTTGATAGCACAGCAGACCTTGATGCGAATCACCTGCCGTCAACAGCACGGCCCCGGCCCCGTCCCCAAACAACGGAGCGATCCGCTGATCCTTGGGGTTGACGATGCGACTGTTGCAATCGCCCCCGATGACCAGCGCCATCTGGCTGTTGCCGGTCGCCACGTACTGGGCGGCCGTCACCAGGGCATACATGAACCCGGCACAGGCGGCCTGCACATCAAACGCACCGCAATCCAAACCGAGCTTGTCCTGCACCAGGCAGGCGGTCGAGGGACAGGTGAAGTCGGGAGAAAATGTCCCCACCACCAGCAGGTCAATCTCGGACGGATCGACCCGCCCGTTGCGAATCGCGCGCCTGGCCGCTTCGACACACAGATCGCTCGTGGCCTGTTCGGGGCCGCAATAACGTCGTTCATGAATGCCGGTGCGTTGCACGATCCAATCGGGGTCAACGCCACATCGCGCCTGCATTTCCTCATTCGTGACGATACAGTCCGGCACATAAGAACCGGTCGACAGAATCTGCACGCCCAACAGCGAATTGGTTCGCTGGCTGGTGCGGCGGTTGGAGGCTACAGTCGGTGCGAGTGTCGCAATCACAGGAGAACCATGGACCTTTCCGCTGGCTGCGGTATGGGGCACCAAAGGCGGCAATTCGATCCGGCTCGTCGAGTTATCCACGACGGATTCTGATAACAGAACGGCGGAGCTATGTTCCATTCGCTGGTTCCTCAGCGACGCCTGTCAGAGACGGGGAATCGGCTTTGTTGTTCAATTGTTCGACCGGTCAAGCCTGGTTGCAAAGTGGATTTCACAGTCAGAGAATGCGACGGGAGTTTACTTGGGACGTTTGATGCTGGCGAGAGAACTTCTCAGACTGGAAGTTCAGACGGCAACCAACTCTAACACATTTACGCAATTTCCAGACCAAAAACCGCGTTCTTCGTGCCAAGTTGCCTATTCGATTGGCAATCCAGCCCAATCAACAGACAACCATCGACGCACATTGACGCTCGAAGTATAACCACGGTTCCGAATTGACACCAGCGATCTGCATCAGAACTTGCGGAGTCGTCAGAGGTTGCGAGACTCGTTAGCGCCTGTAGGGATCTGTGAAAGTCTCGGTGCTGTAGCGATTATCGAGGCCGACGCCCCGGAGGTCGTGGAAAGATGTCAAAGATTGCCTCGTCTGCCCCAATTCCGATGTGGCGTAATTTGATCGCCTGTAATTACGACAACCCGGGCCTAAAGCTGTGACAGAACCCCAAACTGGCAGCGCCATGCATCGCATCAATTTGAAGGGACCATGGGAATTTCAACCCCTCTCATCGGTGGTCGAGGGAAGCGCATTGCCCGGCCGTGGAACGGTCAAATTCCCGGTAGCCTGGCAGGATTTTCTGGGCGATTTCCGTGGCAGCGCGCGGTTCATCCGCCCGTTTAACCGCCCGACGAACCTCGACGCCCACGAACGCATCGACTTGGTGCTGGACGGCATCGGGGGATCCGTCGCGGTCCGTTTGAATCAGCAAGCAGTGGGAGCGATCCCCGCTTCTCAACATTCTGGCCGGTTCGATATTACCCACCTGCTCCAACCTCACAACGTGCTGGAGATTGACGTCGATTGGGACGGTTCGTCGACGGAACAAGGCGGCCTGTGGGCTCCGGTTGGTTTGGAGATCTTCACGGTCTAAGCCGGTTGTGCCCCCCTTGATAAACGCGCCTCTCAAGATCTCAAAGAATGTCCAGCATTCGGTTTATTGCCGGACGCAATATTTTTAAGAATGTTCGACCCGCCGGCAAAGTGAGGAGTCGGGAGGCTTCAAAGTTCCAGTCTAGCGGCGATTGAATGTCGGATCCCGATTTCCACGGATATTCACAGTTTTCCGGCCGCTGGTCGTGATCCATACTAGGATTGAGAACTTCGATCTCGCGTGCCAACAGGCGGATCTTTTCGTAGGCCCATCTGAGACGTTCAAAATCCTGTCTCCCGTAGCTCATTTCTTGCTTAACGATGGTTGGCAAATGTTTTTTTACAAATCCATGGCTCGATTGGACGTCTTCAATCGGATGCACTTTGGCATTTAAAACAAAAGCCTTACACAGTTTTTCGCATGCCATCTGCAGGAAAAGCAGCTTATGGCACTCCGCCGCCAGAGCATCAGGGTACTTTTCGTAGAGTTCAAACGCGCGTAGATCGGCGTCTGCCTGCCGAGCAAAGTTGCGTGCCCAGTCGTCAGCAGTGACTTCAGGCTTCATTCAGCCTCATCCGACTCGGGATTGGGAATTCGCTCTCCGATTCGCCATCCGTTTGGGAGGACCAGTTCATTGCGCTCGAGCTGCTGGTATTCGTCAGGTGTAATTTCCAGGATCACCGAGGAAAAATGAATTCCCGATGCTGGAGACGGTCCAAACTGAATGGGCATGATGCCGGACGCGATCGTGTTTTGATTCACTTCCAGCAACTTGATCGGCTCATTTGGCTTCGCTTCAGCTTCCGCGCTCCCGCTCAACCGAAATATTCCCGTCATGCCGGTCTCAATTTGGTAGTGCTTTTGCGCCAGGCTTGTGGCTTCAGCATCTTTTTCCGTCATGGCAATGCCCCTCGGCAATTCAAGAGTCTGCGACCGAATGTGGGTGACTGGTATAACTCAATTCTATACCGTTATGCGGTCCAATTCCATTTCAATTTCGTGGATGATCGTCAGGCTGGAGACCCCAAAGGCATCAATCTGCTAATACGCCATCCGGTCTCCGAACGTAGTGTGATTCGCTTGGTTGGCCGCTTTGCTTGGAACACTGACATCCATCCGACTCGGGAGAGTCGGGCGACGTAAAGAATCACGATGGGTTACGATTCCCGCTTGCGGGTTCCCGGGGCGGGTGGTAGCATCGATCTCAGGATTGGTAACAGTCCTGAAAGACCTCTGCTGTGTTCGATACCAAGCTTCATATTTTGCTGACCCTTTAAGAACACCGCCGGGGACCTATTTTGTGTGGCTGCGTGTACAGCGGATCAAGGCTTCGGTCAAGATCTAGCTAACACAACCCATGCGGAGGTCCCCACTTTGGAACTGCGGGTTCAGAAAAACGGCTTGACCGGCATGTGCGGAGGTTTTTTATTTGATTTGCCCTCGTTCACGCTGCGCTTTGAATCTCTGTCACTGTTCCTGAGCTGAAGCCGTGGATTTATTCGCCCGCCAGGAAAAGCAACGGCGGGAAGCCGCGCTCCCGCTGGCCGCCCGCATGCGGCCCAAGTCGCTCGATGAGTTCGTCGGACAACAGCATTTCCTGGGGCCCGGCAAACTGCTGCGGCGGATTCTGGATGCTCGCCGACTCCATTCGGTCGTGTTCTACGGTCCCCCCGGTTCCGGCAAGACGTCGCTCGCCGAACTGCTCGCCAAACACACCGACAGTTCCTTCGCGCGCCTGAATGCCGCGGCCTGCGGCGTGAAGGAACTCCGAACGGTCCTCGACGAAGCCCGCGTCCGGCTGGAAACCAACGGACGCCGCACCGTGTTGTTCGTGGACGAACTCCATCGCTTCAATCGCACGCAGCAGGAAGTGTTGCTGCCCGACGTCGAAGCGGGAATCATTTCGTTGATCGGGGCGACGACGCAGAACCCGTTTTTCTCGCTGGTTTCGCCACTGGTCAGCCGCAGCCAGGTGTTTGAGTTCAAAGCGCTGACGCAGCAGGATGTGCTGCAACTCCTGCAGCGGGCGCTGACCGATACGGCTCGCGGGTTGGGTGAGCATCAGGTAATGGCGACACCCGAGGCCCTCGAATTCCTCGCCGATATCTGTGACGGAGACGCGCGGCGGGCGTTGACGGCCCTCGAAATCGGGGTCCTGTCGATCGTCGGCCGCAGCATCCCGTTTGACCTGGAGGTCGCGCAGGAATCGATCCAGAAAAAGGCGATCCAGTACGACGCGTCGGGCGACGAACATTTCGATGCGGCGAGTGCCCTGATCAAAAGCATGCGGGGCAGTGACCCCGACGCGGCACTCTATTGGTTGGCACGGATGTTGGAAGCGGGCGAAGACCCGCGATTCCTCGCGCGGCGGATCGTGATCGCGGCGGCCGAGGACGTCGGGAATGCCGATCCGCAAGCCTTGATCCTGGCCCAGGCTGCGGCCCACGCGACCGAATTCATCGGCCTTCCCGAATGCCGAATTCCGCTGGCGCAGGCGGTGACCTACATCGCCACCGCTCCCAAATCGAATGCCTCCTACGCGGCGATCGACGCGGCAATGGAAGACGTCCGCACGCAGCGAGTTGTTCCAGTTCCCATGCATCTCAAAGACGCCCACTATCAAGGAGCCGCCCGACTCGGGCACGGCGAAGGCTATCAATACGCCCACTCGGCGGCCGAGGGTTGGGTGGATCAGGACTACCTCGGCGTCGAGAAAAACTACTACCAGCCAGTCGACCGCGGCTTCGAATCCGAAATCCGCAAACGCCTGGCCGCAATCCGCGAACGCCGGCAACTGAAGCCGGGTGGGTAAGGGGTCGGGCGTGCGAGTTTTCGAAATTGGCCGCCACCAGCTTCGTTTGCAAATCAGATTCGCACTCGGCCAATCTCCAAAAATCGCACGCCCGACCCCGCCGCGCGACTTACAGCGCCGGGTGGCACAGGTTCTCTTAGGGTATCCATTCGGCAGAGTGGCACAGCCTGACCTACCTGGCTATGCCGACACCGTGGCAGCATCTTCGACATCTTCGACCTTGCCCAAAACACCGCGCAAATCAGCCGGAACGCGCTAGCGTCGGGTTTCTTCGGGATTGGTTCTAACCGTGGGCTAGCCCGGATTATTCACCATTGTTCAACAAAAATGGCCTCGTGTGGCGTATAAGTTGTTAACCACAACAAACTTCAACGCACGCACGGAGGCCAGCTATGAGTTTACAGTCTGTCACGGGATTGTCATTCGATTTTCCCAAGATTC
>CAMAVF010000089.1 GCA_945861445.1 Planctomicrobium piriforme
AACACGAATTGGGAAGGATTGATTTCACCCTGGTAGGGGTGACAGATATTAGCCCCAGGTTGAGCGTCAGTTGAGCGTCAGCGACACCCGGGGTTCCAGTTTCAGGCTGACCTCGACCCTGGAGGGGTCGCAGTCGCATTGTGCTGCGACCCCTCCAGGGTCGAGGTCGATCGTCAATTGCCTACCTGGGGTTTTCGCTGCGCTACAACCCCTGGCTACCGGCTGTCACTCCTCCGGAGTGAAGTTTCAATTAAAAAATTCTTGCACTGAGGCACTGAGTCCTGGGAGTTCGGGATGTCCATCCAGCGTTTCGTGAGTCCTCAGCATCAGCGGTACGGAATTGGGTCGATAGACGGTTAGCGTCTGGAAATCCGGATCGAGAATCCAAACCACCAGAACGCCACACTCCAGATACAAGTTAATCTTTTGGACCACGTCTTCGTGAGTGTCGGATGGTGAGAGGATTTCGACTGCTAACGTGGGTGGCCCCTCATACCAGACTTGGTTCTCAGACATGCTGGCGATAGATTCTGCGGAAAAATAGGCCGCGTCCATCCCGACTGTGGTTTCCGGCACGCGTCTCAAGCGGACGCCAGTCTCACCACCAGCGACCTCGCCTCCGATATTCTTGCCAGTCATCCAATTCCGCAAAACATGGCCCACAGACATCATGACTCTGCTGTGGCGGCGATTTCTTTTGGTCGTTGGATGCTCCCGCAGTTCACCCCGAATGATGTCTCGCTCAATTCCGTCGTCAGGCAACGCGAAAAGTTCCTCGGTCGTTAATGTTGCGGTTGTGACAGTGGCATTCATGATAGATTCCATCGAGCGGGCGACGTGTCGCGGCCCCACTTGCTAAACCGTCGGGGCGTAATCCAACGCATTGAGAATCATCTCGCAGGCGTGCGATTTATTCAGCGCGTAAAAGTGGATACCGGGAACTCCTTGTTCGATTAACTGGCGACATTGCTCAACTGCAAAGTCGACGCCGATTTCCAACTGGGCCTGCTTGTCGTCCTGCACCGCTTCCAGGCGTTGTGCCAGGTCTTGCGGGAAGTCGGTTTTGCACATGGCGGTGATACGTTTGATCCGGGCGAATTCCGTGATCGGCATGATCCCCGGCACCAGCGGCACCTTGATTCCCAACCGCACACATTCGTCCCGGAAGCGATAAAAATGGTCGTTGACGTAAAACAATTGAGTGAAGACGGCGTCGGCTCCCGCGTCGACTTTACGCTTGAGATTCGTGAGATCCGTCGCCAGGTCACTGGCCCCCGGGTGTTTCTCGGGATAGCCAGCGACACCCACTCCCAATTCAGGGAACTCGGAACGGATCAAGGCGACCAGTTCGTTGGCATTCCGCAGACCTCCATCGACGTGAACGAACTGTTCCTCACCCTGGGGGGGATCGCCGCGCAGCGCCATGATGTTCTGGACCCCCTGCTGGCCGGCATAGTTCAGCCATTCTCGCAGTTGATCTTGAGTTGCCCCGACGCAGGTGAAGTGAGCGGTCGCGGCAATTTCGTAGCGGCGTTGAATTTCCGTACACAACTCCACCGTCCGCGTCCGCGTGCTGCCCCCGGCCCCGTAGGTGCAGGAGATAAACGATGGCTGATACTTCGCCAGCCGGTCCAGGTTCTCGAACAGTGACGCATCGCCATCGGTCGTCTTCGGGGGGAAGATTTCGATGCTGAGGCCAAAAGTGCCCGGGCGGTAGATTTCAGAAATACGCATAGACGTCTCGTGAGCGATCTGGTCGCGGTTCGCAAAACCGTAGTATATGTGCGAAATGCCGGTGAAACCAGTCGCAACCGCAGCCTGAACAGGTTGTCCCGTTCGCCCTAACGACCGTATTTGCCCCAGCGGAGTTGATGGGACTTATGGGACATATGGGACTTATGGGATGATGATGACTTCATTCCCCGGGTTCTGACCCTGCGATCTTGTTTAAAGCACTGATGTAGGCCAATGCTGTCGCTTCCAGCGTGTCGGTGCTGACCCCCAGGCCGTGGTAGGTCTGCTGGCTGTGCGTCAGTGTGACGTGAACTTCGGCCTGGGCGTCTTCGCCCGTGGAGATGCTGCGGACCTGATAATCCTGCTGCGCGGCCTGCACGCCTGTCAGATCGCTCAGCACTTTGAATAAGGCATCAATGGGTCCGTCCCCGGTTGAGACCCCCACCCGGGCGGCCTGCTTGCCGAATTGGATCTCGACCGTCGCCGTGGCAATGGTGCCGGTTCCGCCCGATGCCTGGAACCGCACCAACTTCCACAAGTCGGACCGCTCCATGGCGCGGTGTTCGATCAGCGCCACGATGTCCGCGTCGTAGACGTTCTTTTTCTTGTCACACAGGATGATGAAATCTTTGAACAACTGCTCGAACGCCGCGTCGTCCAACTGATAGTGCAACGAGTTAATCCGGTCGCGGAAGGCGTGCCGGCCGCTGTGCTTGCCCAGGACCAGGTTCGTCCCCGTGAAGCCCACATCCTGCGGACGCATGATTTCATAGGTCGAGCGGTCTTGCAGCATGCCATGCTGATGGATCCCCGCCTCATGGGCGAAGGCATTCTGACCGACAATCGCCTTGTTCCTCTGGACTTGCATGCCGGTGATCTTCGACACCAGTTTGCTGGTCGGATAGAGCTTTGTCGTGTTGATCTTGGTATCACAGCCGTAGTAGTCAAACCGCGTCTTGAGGGCCATGACGACTTCCTCGAGGGCCGCATTGCCCGCTCGTTCGCCCAGGCCGTTGATCGTGCATTCGACTTGGCGGGCTCCGGCTTCCACGGCCGCCAGACTGTTCGCTACTGCCAGACCCAGATCGTCGTGGCAGTGCGTGCTGATGACGGCCTGATTGATGTTCGGGACGTTCTTTTTCAGCGTATCGATGACCTTGAAGTAATGAGCGGGGGTCGCATATCCCACCGTGTCGGGGATATTGACGGTCGTCGCGCCGGCGGTGATCGCTTTTTCGACGACTTCGCACAGAAAGTCGAGTTCCGTGCGGGCGGCGTCTTCGGGTGAGAATTCAATATTGTCGCAAAGAGCCTTCGCACGCTGCACCGATTCGATCGTTTTCGCGATGATTTCGGGCTTTTCCATCTTCAGCTTGAACTGCCGGTGAATGGAACTGGTGGCGAGAAAGATATGAATGCGTTTCTGCTGGGCATCTTGTAACGCGGCGGCGGCCCGGTCGATGTCTTCGTCGCGGCAGCGGGCCAGGGCACAAATGACGGCCTGGTCGCCGTATTTCCGGGCGATCGCCTGGACGGCTTCGAAGTCGCCGGGAGACGCAATCGGGAAGCCGGCTTCAATGATGTCGACGCCCAGTTCCACCAGGGCCTCTGCCACTTGCAGCTTTTCCTTGGTGTTCATGCTGCAACCGGGGGATTGCTCTCCGTCCCGTAATGTCGTATCGAAGATGACGATATGGTTGTCCGGCATCACTACCAACTCCAGTTTGAAAGCCACGGATGCGATCTGGTTGATCACAAAACACAAAAACCCTGCGACCATTGTGGTCTCAGGGTTGGATGGAAGCGGGAAAAGTTCTGATCCTCGCTGCGCGCACCTAAGACCGGCCACCTGACGGTAGTAGCATCAAGTCCAGGAGTCGCATCAATGCGGGCACGGTTCGGATTTCCTTGCAGTTTCGCAGTACAAACATAGTCTACGGCGAAAGACACGAGTCGTCAACGGGGGGTTCGGGGATGGAAATGTCGAATGACGAAATCCGAATCACGAAAGAATGACCAAATTCCAATGCCCCAAATTGTCCTTGGTCCTTTTAGACATTAGCCAAAGTCGAACACCTTGTTACATACTCTATTAACATGCAAAGGCACCAAGGCTCAAAGTTACGGCACCCAGCCGGGCAATGCCGCTGCTTGCTGCACCCAGATTGCCATCTGGGCATCGTCGAGCTCGTCGTCTTCGTAGATGTCGATCCAGCGCGAGTCCTTGCTTTTCGGCGTGCCGCCGGGGGGAATGGGCCGTAGCGATGTGCCGCTGAAGAAGGTGACCTTGACGTAGCGGGTGAGGACATGGAACGACAGGAACCAGCCCTGGCCCTCGATGCCGTAAAATGGCGAGTTCCACTTCACGGCCTTGCGCACGTGGGGTACGTGGCGCGCGATGAGCGCGTCGAGGCGGCGCCCGAGGTCGCTCTTCCAGCCGGGCATCGCGGCTATGTACTCCTGTACGGGCGCGTCGCCGTCCGCCTTCGCGATTTGCGGGTTGCCGCCCGACAGGAGGACGACGGCTTTCTTGCCCTTTCCTGCCTTGATCGGCTGGGTCTCACGCGCGGCGGGTTTGGCCTTCTTCGCCGGCGAGCTATTTTGAGCCACCGCGGCCTGCACGAGGGCCTGGAACGCGCCGGCGTCGACCTGCTCACCTTCGTGGATGTCGATTGCCCGTCGCGTGTTGCCTTCCAGGCTGGAATTAAAGAGGTGCGAGGGGTCTGGGAGGCTGGCCCCCTTGGCAAACGTGAGCTTCACGACCTTCTTGTAGGTCTCGCCGGTGCAGACGATCCCGTGATGCGACCAGACCGGGATCCCCACCATCGCATTCGACGGCTTCTTCCATTTCCGCTCCTCGATCATTTCGGGGTCGGCTTTCAGAATCAGCGCCCGCATGCGGGCCAGGGTCGCCTCACGCCAATCTGTCGGATTCATTGGTAAATATTCAATTCCAGATCGAGTCGCCTGTCGTTATGCATCCGCGATCATACGCACGGATTCAGATGAGTCACGGGGCGGCTTTGCTGAGCGTTTCCAAAAGTCCGAGTGCGGCCCAGCCGGTTCCCCAGTAGTGATAGATTTCGTCGCGAACTTTCAGGCGTGCCGGATCGGTGGACTTCGAGATGTTCTTGGCCGGCGTGAGCCACGAGCCATCCGCCTGCTGCGACGCGAGCAGGAATTTGCGGGCGTCTCGGAAGGTGGCCGAGTCATCGCCGGATTGGACTTTCGCGAGGACGTAGATCACCAGGCCGGTTGTCAGCGAATCGCTGGGGACTCCCTTTTCCCAGCCCCAACCGCCGTCACTGCCGCGGGCGTCGAGCAACTGCTGACGCAGCTTCGAGACGTCATCGGCCGAGCCGAACTGCTTCTCGAACAACAGTCGTGTCGCGAGCCATTCGCGATTGTCGGGTTCCGGAGGTTGTTGCCGCTGATAAGCAATGGCTTTCTCGATCGCGTCGGATCGCTTCTGGCTCGGGGCTTCGTAGGCGGCCAGCGAGATCGCGGCCCACATCGTGGTTGCTTGATTCGCCGTCGGCAGTGACCAGCGACGCAACGTCGCGAGCTGATTGCCCGGAGCCCACGATCCATCGGCCAACTGATTCCGTTGCATCAGTGCGATCGTGCCGTCACGAAAGTCGGGCTGCGCCAAAATGCTCGACGTTCCGTGGCTGCCGAGCAGCAGTTGTGCAACAACATCAAGACCTCCACCGTTGCGATCCACAGCGTTCACGGTCCGCTCGGCGGTCTTGGTGATGAGGGCTTGATACGCCTTCAATTCGTCTTCGGTCAGCAACGGTGTCAGCTTCGCAGCGAATTCGGCTTCGGTCTTGAATGGCTCCTCAATCAGCGGCTTAAGTTTCTCCCGTACAGTGTCCGGAAGTTTCGCGGCTTCGACTCTGCCAAGGTCGTAAGTCTGCAAGCGGTGGGAATTGCGATGCGACAGCGAATCCTTCTGACACCACTCGTCCCACTCCGCCATCTTTTTCGCATCGACCGTCAACCCGCGAGCCTGGGCCGCTCGATGCGTCCACAACAAGAACGGCACATGATGACATGACATGCAACCGCGGTTGTTCATCCACTCCACGCCGCCCTGCTCCAGAAACGGCAGGCTCCGCGACACGGCTTCGCGAACCGCCGCATCGGTTGGTTGAGTGACGGCTGGCTCGTCCGCGAGCACCACGGCACTGACCAGCCCGAAACAACCCAGAGTCAAGCAGCACCAGCGAAACATGGCGTGACGTCCTCGAACTTCTAGGTGACGATTTCCTCACGGAACGGGTTTTCGTCAGTGTTGAATGCCAGCATCGGCTCGTCGCCGTTGGCGAAGCCTGGGAAGTGCGGGGCCCAGCAGGAGTTCCGTCGCAGCGAGGCAGCGTTGATAATAACTCTGGCCCAGCAGTGTGGCAACGCTTGCCTGCCGAACGGCCTCGGTCACATGGAAGTGCGTTTCGAATCGACCTCAGACATTTCTCCTGAATGAGTGTCCGGTCTTCAGACCGGCGACGAACAGCACCAACGCCACCGCTCCGAGGAAGAACACCGTGTCGCCCGGCACTCGCATCCAGCGGAGCGTTTGCAGCAGCGGCGTCTGCATAAACTCAGGACTCCGGGCATACCAGTAACCATGCTCAACGGAAGCCCATGTCTGCATCAGTCCGACCGGCAAGAGGCTCAGCACGCACATCATCATCAACCCGCCGTTCATGCCAAAGAAGGCGAACTTCAAGAGTCCGTCCTTCCACTCCACGCCGGGAATCAAGGCTCGCAGGCAAACCAGCATCAGGCCGATGCCCAGCATCCCGTAAACGCCAAACAAGGCGGCATGGCCGTGGAGCGGCGTCGTGTTGAGACCCTGCATGTAGTAGAGGGCGATGGGCGGGTTAATCATGAACCCAAACAGCCCGGCCCCGATCATGTTCCAGAAAGCGACCGACACGAAAAAGTAGATCGGCCACTTGTACCGCTGAACCCACTTCGTCGCCCGAGATCGACGCAAATCTTCCATCGCATCGAAGCCCACCAGCACGAGCGGCACAACTTCCAAGGCACTGAAGACCGACCCCCAAGCCAAGGCCAGGGTGGGCGTGCCTGAGAAGTAGAGGTGGTGGCAAGTACCGATGATTCCGCCCGACAGGAAAATGGTGGCCGACAACAAAGCTGCCGACGCCGCGATGCCGGGGCGGATCAGGTGGAGTCGCATGAAGAAGAAGGCGATGACCGTCGTTGCGAAGACTTCGAAGAACCCTTCGACCCAGAGATGAACCACCCACCATCGCCAGTATTCGACCATTGAGAGATGCGTGTGCTGTCCCCATGTCAATCCGGCCCCATAGAACAGGGCGATGGCGGCGGTGGCCACGGCGAGCAACGTCACAAGCTGCTTCGATTCGCCCGGTTTTCTGAGGGCGGGCAGCAGTACTCGGATCATCAAGAACAACCAGAGCAACAGTCCCACGAACAAGGCGATCTGCCATACCCGACCTAAATCGACGTACTCGTACCCCTGATGACCAAGGTAGAACGACACGGTATCCGACATCTTGTTGTGGATGCTCATCCATTCGCCAGCCAGCGAACCGACGACTACCAGCAGCAGGGCCGCAAACAGGATGTTCACGCCCAGCCGCTGGCCCCTGGGTTCGTGCTCGCTGACCAGAGGGCCAATGAACAACCCCGCCGCCAGCCATGCCGTGGCGATCCAGAACAAGCCCATCTGCACATGCCATGTCCGTGTCACGCTGTAGGGCAACCATTCGGAGAGTGGGAATCCATAGAACCCATCTCCTTCGACCCCATAATGGGCCGTGATGACACCCAGCAGCATTTGCACGAGGATCAGAGCGGAGACCGTCCAGAAGTATTTGACGGTTGCCTTCTGGGACGGTGTGGCAACCCACTGTCCGAGCGGGTCGGTCTCCGGGATTGTTGGTGGTTCTTCTTCAGACTTGCGAGCGGCATACCACCAGATCATCGCCGAGATGCCCGCCAGTAGCATGATGATGCTGACGCCAGTCCAGACGACTGTTTCCCCAGTGGGGCGATTCCCGACGAGTGGTTCGTAGGGCCAATTATTCGTGAAGGAGATCGTGTCGCCGGGGCGATTGGTGCTGGCGGCCCATGAAGTCCAAAAGAAGAAGGCGGACAGATTGCGAAGCCGCTCGCTGTCGGTCACGGCCCCTTTGGGAATCGCATATTCTGTCTTGCCGTTGGAGAAGACATCGGTGTAGTGCTCGAAATTCACTTGGAAGGCTTCCGCCCTGATCGGGGCGAGTGTGATCGCTTTCGTGGCTGGGTCATACGTGTTGGTCCGCATCAGTGTCGCCAGCCGACCTTGGAGTTGAGCTTGTTGTTCTCCGTTCAACTTGGCGTAGTTCGCACCGAAGTCGGCGTTTGACCATTTGCCCAGAATGAACGTCGCTTCCCGGTGAAGCCAATCGGCAGACCAGTCAGGAGCGACGTAGCTTCCATGCCCCCAGATTGAACCCACTTCCATCCCGCCCATCGACTGCCACACGTTCTGGCCAGACGCGATCTGTCCGTTGTCGATCAGCACCGTTCCATCGGTCGTCACGACTCGCTCCGGGATGGGCGGCTTTTCCGCATTGATGCGGGTGCCGATCCAGCCCAGAATTGTGAACGACACCATCAGAACAAGGACAAAGGCGATCCAGAGTCGGCGCATGGGAATCCTCAAGTGTTGTTACTTGTTTTTATTGCTTGCGGCCTTGGAGAGGTGAGTCCGTACCATCCCACGGAATCTCTCATTGCACTCCGATGAGATCGTGCGCAGAATCATCCACTAGCGGGACAAAACAGCTCACTCGGCTTGGCGATCTCGAAGGGCGCTCACCGCCTCGCGGGCCCGGTGGGCGAACTTGCGAGCCTTGAACGCAAATGCGATAAGAAATGCCCCGAGCAGAATGGCCCATAATGCAACGAGGTACAGCAAACCGATGGCTCCGACCGTTGGCTGCAGCATGATGACGAGGCCGAAGAGAATTGAAACCGCTCCGCTGAGGCCCAACAGCCATTCCCCTTCGATTTCCTTCCGCAATCTCACTGCCATCGCAATTCGCATCGCTCCGGTGACGATCGCCCAGGCGGCGATGTAGAGCCCCACAATGACGGCGCCGATGGCGGTGGTCAGTTCCGGTGATTGGAACACGATCACACCGAACAGAATGCCGAAGACTCCTTCGAGCAACAGCAGCCCCCAATTCTCAAGCTCCTGGCGGTGGCCAATCGCATGGAGGACTTCAAAGATGCCGTCCACAAAGGCGTACACGGCAATTAACATCGTCAGCGTGACCAGTGTCAGCCCGGGCCAGGCAATCGCACTGATTCCGAACAGCACCGCACACACACCGCGCAGCAGAATCATCCACCAGAATCGGGACAGCAAGTGAGCAACTGGTCGTGTTTCCAGCAAGGAACGCAAATCGGTCGGTTCAGTATTCGTCAATTTGCTCATGGTCTGACTCTTTTCGTCAATGGATGACTGGTTTACAGGTGCCTTCGATCCGGACGACACCGTCGATCAGAAATTCTTCGTGCTACTGGCGAACCGGAGCCAGCATCGCCAATCACCCTTGCGATGTGGCGGGAATGAAGTCACCGCTCTCACTGGCGGGAATTGCAGGTAGCGTACCGAAATTAAAATAAATTCCAAATGAATCGTATTTTTGAAGTATCTCGCGCTAGACACAGGCAAGACTTTCAGTCGTCGAAGGAGCGAAGAGCTGGCGCAAGCAGGGGGTGTGCGAACTGGCTCACCCTGAAGGCCAGTCAGCGTGCGAATCTGGCTCTTGTCGTGTGTGTGAAGCAACGTGTGGACAAGAGTGGTGACGTCCGGCAGAAGAGAGCAGAAAGTAGTGAATAGACCGAGTAGAGGTGGAGAAAGTGGTAAACTGAAGGAAGCCGTCATCGAGTTCTGGGATTTTTCCAGGCTGATCGACGTTGAAGGCGTCGAGACGGAAGAGTTCGTCTTCGTCGAGATGAACAAGGCAGACGGATGGTTCCAGATTTGGCGTGGGATCGAAGTGGCACCTGGGAAGATTGCCGTTTTGTGATCGCCCATTCCAATTGAATGTCCCGAAGGCGATTCAGCAGGTCTTGCTGATTCCTTTCAAACTTCACACCCTCCTCGCCACCACGAACCACGCCTTCGGCCCACCCCTGCCGAAGTTGATGTCCTTCGGGTCAGGCCGAACCTCGTATTGGGACGGCACCACGGACTCGATCACCCATCCCTCGGCGAAGGCGTCGTTGAGTTCCTTCCGAGTCACCCGCCTCGGCCCCTGATTGCCCGGCTCGGCATCCGAAAAGCAGAGCAGGAACAACCGGCCACCCGGCTTCAGCACCGACGCCAGCCCCTCGACGTATCGTCGCCGGTCGTCTTCCGAAAAGACGTGGAACAACCCGCTGTCGATGGCCGAATCGAAGACTTCGGGCAGTTCCTTCAGAGCCAAGGCGTCCATCACCATGAATGTCGCCGTCAGGTTCCGCTCGGCTGCCTTCTGCTTTGCTATCGTGATCGGCTCGGCCAGGAAGTCGATGCCTGTCACCTTTTGGCCCCGGCTGGCGAAGAACAGTGCGTTTTCCCCCGTGCCGCACCCTGCGTCCAGGACAGACCCGGTGATCCGGTCGGCCACGTCCAGGATCGCCTTTTGCGGCCTGCCGATCTCCCATCGTGGCTGTCCGGCGTACAGACTCTCGAAGCTGCTGCGGTCGTGGACGGGCATGGTCGTTTACCTCGCCTTCACCGCACGGGCATATTGAACGGGCAAGATCGAAGCGGCCTTCTCATCACCGAGCTTCAGTGCGGCGTGGTACGGCCAGTACGGGTCACGCAGCATCTCCCTTGCCAACATCACGAGGTCGGCGTGCTGATCTCGAACGGCGTCTTCGGCCTGCTGCGGGTCCGAAATCATCCAGCCCACAGCGGTCGGGATTTCTGCCTCACGTCGAATCCGGCTGGCAGTCGGGATCATGAAGCCCGGCCCCCACGGAACCTGGGAAATATCCGGCGTGATGAACCCCTGGCTCACGTCCACGAGATCAAGCCCGGCAGACTTGAGCCGTCGCAACAGTTCGATGGACTCTTCCACCGTCACGCCGCCCTCGATCCAATCTGTCACCGAGAGTCGGGCCGTCAGCGGGAACCGCTCCGGCCATACCTTGCGGACGGCGGTGAACGTCTCCAGCAGGAACCGGATGCGATTCTCGAAGCTGCCGCCGTATTGGTCAGTGCGGTGGTTGGCGAGCGGCGAGTAGAACTCGTGGGCGAGGTAGCCGTGGGCTAAATGAAGTTCCAGCCACTCGAAGCCCGCCGCCAACGCCCGTTTCGCCGCTGCAATGAAGGCTTTCTGGATGCGGGCAATATCCTCGACCGACATCGCCCGTGGGACTTTGGTGAGGTTGCCGCCAAAGGCCACGGCTGAGGGAGCGATGGTGTCCCAGCCTCCCTTGTCGGAGTCGATGTGATTGTCGCCCTCCCACGGCTTGTTGGCACTGGCCTTTCGTCCGGCGTGGGCAAGCTGAATGCCTGGGCAGGCCCCATGTTGCTTGAGGAAACCGGCGATCTTGGCGAAGGGCTGAACGTGGTCGTCCAGGTAGATGCCGCTGTCGGCAGGGCTGATCCGGCCTTCCGGTGAAACGGCGGTGGCCTCGACCACCACCAACCCGGCCCCGCCCACGGCACGGGAGCCGAGATGGACGAAGTGCCAATCGTTCGGAAAGCCATTGTCCGAGGAATACTGGCACATCGGCGAGACGGCGATGCGGTTCCGCAGCACCACATCCTTCAGCCGAAACTCATTGAACAAGCTCGCCATTCCGCTCCTCCTCGTGCTTCTTTTCTGGTCCGTCTTTCCTGATTTCCAAGTCGGGAAATGATAGAATGTACCAGCAGATCAGCCAAGTACGCATAAAAAGGTTGGGTACTTGCATGAGAGTAAGTATGGCAAACGAAACGGCGACAACAGACTACCACTGCCCGGTCGAGGCTACGCTGGACGTGATCGGCGGCAAGTGGAAGGTGGTGATCCTCTTCCATCTGACACACGACGGCACGCACCGCTTCGCCGAACTTCGCCGCAAGATACCCTTCGCCATCAACCTCGTAGCGAACTTGATCTTCACGCCGATTCAATTTGGGATGCGAAACCTGCTGCTGGCAGCGGTGGATATTCTGATCGTCAGGGCGACAATCATCTGGATGATGGTTGCCGTCTGGCAGCATTGCCGCTGGGTCGCCGTGGCCCAGGTTCCGTACTTCATCTGGGTGTCACTGGCGACTGTGCTGCAACTGAGCATCACGGCGATGAATTGGGGGAGTCCGTGATTCGACTTGGACTCTGCTGCATGTTCCGTGATGAGCCGATCAAGTTTGTCACGACGACGGCCACCGCCATTTGCCGGATGAACCGCCCCGACGCCTTGGCGAAGTTGAGCCGCCTCTGCATGGAGAATGCTGACGCCCTTCTTGCTGCCCTTCAGTTCTGCGCCAACCACGGCATCGGTTGCTTCCGGGTGAACAGCCAGATTCTCCCGATCAAGACGCACCCGACCTGCGGATATTCCATGAGCGAATTGCCCGATGGCGAGGAAATCATTCGCCGTTTCAGAGAGTGCGGCAAGTTCGTCAAGAAGCACAAGCTGCGGACCTGTTTCCACCCCGATCAATTCGTGGTGATGAATTCACCCCGACTCGACGTGGTTGAGAAGTCCGTGCAGGAGCTTGAATACCAAGCGGAAGTGGCCGAGTGGATCGGGGTCGATGTCATCAACATTCACGGGGGCGGTGCCTACGGCGACAAACCGAAGGCTCTCGCTGATTTCGCCCGCAACCTCGACCGGCTTTCAGCGAGGGCCAGAAGCCGATTGACCGTCGAGAATGACGACAAGATTTTCACGCCAGCCGATCTGCTGCCCATCTGCAAAGCCACCGGAATTCCGCTGGTCTACGACGTTCACCATCATCGTTGCAACCCCGATGGCCTGAGCGTCGAACAGGCCACGAAGAAGGCTTTGGCGACATGGAATAGGGAGCCGATGTTCCATCTTTCCAGCCCGATTGAAGGCTGGGACGGCCCGAAGCCTGAACGACATCACGACTTCATCGACGTGAACGACTTCCCTGACTGCTGGCGACGAAAGAAAATCACCGTCGAAGTCGAAGCCAAGGCCAAGGAAGTGGCGGTCGAGAAGTTGCGGACGGAGTTGAAGAACGGGGAGCCGGAAACAACTTGGTTCGTTTATATCCTGCGATGTGCGGACGGCTCTCTCTACACCGGCATCACCAACGATGTGCCTCGTCGATTGGAGCAGCACAACACCGGAACCGCCTCACGTTACACCCGCAGCCGTCTGCCAGTCGTCTTGGTCTACCAGGAGGCACAGGCAACTCAGAGTCTGGCCCTGAAAAGAGAGTTGGCGATCAAGGCTCTTTCAAGAAAGGCGAAAGAGTCGCTGGTTCGGTCGGTGGGGCTGGCCGACAAGAAGGCCGGGCCGTTCAAGATGGAGGTCGAGTCGATCAAGGTGGAGCGGGCGGCAACCGCCATCCAACAGTAGAATACCGCATATCCGACAGTGACCCGTGCCTTCAATCGGCGCAAACACATTCTTTGGCGATGGAGTGAGGATCATGAAGAAACCAACAGCGGGCCTTGTCGTGGTCATGATGCTGGCGGTCGGCGTCCTGATCGGTTGGGCGGTCGCACAGGAACAGCCTCAAAAGAAGGAAGGACCAGCCAAGTTCAAGATGACCACCGAAGTTCCTCCGGGCATCGTCTCCCCGGACAAGGTGGAAACCCGCCTCGGCACGTTGAGCTTCTTCGATGGATTCCCCGATAAGGCCAGCGTCGAGAAACTCTACGACAATCTCGACTTTCAACGGGCTGTGCAGGCTTACCTCCTCGCCTTGCCTCCCGTAAGCCAAGCAGCGAATCGTAACCCGATTCGAGAACTCGGTCCCGTCAACGCCACCCTGCCGATCTTCGAGCAACTCATGGATTCACGGTCGGTATTTCTCACGGCGAATACGAATACCGTCTATAGCTGGGCGTGGGTCGATCTTCGCAAGGGGCCATTGGTCGTCGAAGTTCCACCGAAGGTTGCCAAGTAGCGGATTGCAACGACGAAGTCGATACACATCGCAGCCGAGGAAAAGAAGCTCGGCAATGAAAATTACATTTTAGCGGACCACTTAATGGACCAAGCCGACCCAGCCCATAACGGACCAAATCGGCTTGACGTAAGTTGTTTTCCTAATTGTACTTGCGAATCGGGGTGACAGGATTTGAACCTGCGACCTCTGCGTCCCGAACGCAGCGCTCTAGCCAAGCTGAGCCACACCCCGTGAGTGTTTTGAACATGACGTAACTGACACCCTTCAGGCGAGTTAAGTTCGCGCCTCAGGTAGGTGCTGTTACGTGCGTCGGATTGTAGCAGGATGGGAAATTGCGTCAACCGTGAAGACTCGTGTCGCAGTGGTATTACCGGGCCTGACTGCCAGACATCCTCTTGGTCAGCTAAAATCATCAGTCACAACATCCAAACAATAAGGTGATGCCGATGAGCGAGCCGCCAACCCGAGCCGTTCGCTCGCGACTGTTTTATCTCCACCTGCTTGAAAGCTGACTTATCTCTTGAGCCCGAATCGTGTTTTCTTGATCGGTCTGCTGGTGTGGCTGGCGGTGTCCGGCTCGTGCCTGGCTCAGGCCGAGGTCGACTTTGCGCGCGATGTGGCACCCATCTTTGAGAAGCGGTGTCTGCTGTGCCATCGCGCGGTCGATCCGCAGGGGGAACTGTCGCTCGCGACGATCGACAATCTAACCGCGCTGGGTTTCATTGAACCGAGCAAGCCAGAATCCAGTCATCTATTGAAAGTGGTTTCCAGCCAGAATGGCAAACGGCCGCAGATGCCCAAGACTGGCGATCCGTTGTCGCCGGCCCAGATCGACGTGCTGACACGCTGGATCAAAGGTGGCGCCAAATGGCCGGCGGATGCCAAATTGCCGCGGTTGTGGTCGCTGGCCTCGCTGACCAAGCCGGCGTTGCCCGACTTGGCGGCGACGGAAACGGCTGCGGTGCGGTCGCCGATTGATCGGTTTGTGCTGCGCCGACTGAATGAGCAAGGACTCAAACCGGCTCCGCAGGCGTCTCGGTTGGAACTGATCCGGCGGCTGAAGTTTGATCTACTGGGGCTGCCCCCGACGCCCGAGGAAATTGAAGCCTTCGTCACCGATCCCCGAGAAGATGCATTACCGCGGTTGATCGACCGGTATCTGGCTTCGCCGCTGTACGGCGAACATTGGGGACGGCATTGGCTGGATGTCGTGCGGTTTGGTGAGAGTGATGGATTCGAGGATGATGACCCCCGATTTCACGCGTGGCCGTATCGCGACTATGTCATTCGCAGTCTGAATGAAGACAAACCCTATGATCAGTTTGTACGGGAACAACTGGCCGGAGATGTCCTGGAACCGGTGACGGTTGAGGGGAAAATCGCTACCGCAATGTTAGTGAACGGTCCCTTCGATATCGCGGCGTTTGTTTCTGTCAGCAAGATCGAACAACTGCGGGCTCGCGAAGAAACGCTCGAAGAAATGCTGACGACCATCAGCCAGACGTTTCTGGGTCTGACCGTGAACTGTGCCCGCTGTCACGATCACAAGTTCGATCCCATCCCGCAGACCGACTACTATCGCCTGAAAGCGGTCTTCGATGGGGTGCATCAATCGCTGAATTCTCGATTTACGCCGACCCTGGTGCTGTCTGCCTCCGAGATGGTCGAGCACGAGAAAATCCTCGTTGAAGCAGCTCGTTTGACAGAACGCGTGAAATCTCTAAAGGAAGAGCGATCGGCAGTCGAGGACGATCTCAATTCGCCAGTGCTTGAGCGTGCGGCGGCACTGTGGCACTTCAACGGCGGCGGTGCGACCAGCCAGATGGAACTCGATCGGAAGGGGGCGAAAAATCTTCTCGAAGCCAAGTGGTCGGCGCGGTTTGGCAAGCCGTCCCGGTCGCCCATCAATGCGGCGAATTCCGATCAGCGAGTGCTCGACACGGGCGACGGAGTGATCACTAATAACGTGGAAGGTGGTGCAGGCTACGCGATCATCCCGTCGCTGAACAATTCCAGCTTGCTGTCGCGCGCTGAGTCCTTGTCGATCTTTACCCGCGTTCGATTTACGGGAGGCTTTAATGGGACCGATGACGTGTTGCGGATCGGTGACATCGGAAACCGGAATCGGGATACGCTGGGGTTTGAGTTGGTTGCGGAGGGCGAGAATCAAAAACAGGCTGTCGCCCGGTTCGTGGTGACGGGCAAGGGACAACCGGAAGAGGTGGGCGTTTCGTCGACGGTGCCCTTGAAGTTGGACGCGTGGTATGACCTGGTGGGTGTCTTCGCCGAAAGCCGGCTGACCTTGTGGGTGTCGGATCCGAATACGGGCGAACCGATCGGCCCACCCGTGTCGAAAGAGGTCCCCTTTAAATCGCTGGAGGCGGGTGGCAACCAAAACTTGCTGGTGTTTGTCGCCCCTGGTTTTCAGAACGGGCCGCAGCCGGGGGCGCAGATGGATCTCGCCGCTGTCTGGCAGTCGTCGCTGTCGCCGGAAGATGTGAAAAGTCTGTCTGCGCAGCGTGAGAAGGATTCTTCGCTACCGGAGCGTGTCGATACGCAACTGTCCGAACTGGCAAAGAAGATTGTCGCCACGGAGTCGCAACAGGCGGCATTGAAAGTGCGACTGGATCAATTGCCGCGGGCGTTGATTGGACTCCGTAAGCAGCCGGGGCCGACTGTGGTGTTTGAGCGTGGCGATGTCCGGTCGCCCGGGGCTGCGGTCTTACCGGGTGGGCTGTCGGCAGTGCATCAGCAACCGGCCGAACTCGGTCTGGTCGAGACTTCGAGTGACGCCGATCGCCGCCGGAAGTTTGCCGGCTGGGTGACTGATCCGCGCAATCCATTGACGGCGCGCGTGATCGTCAATCGCGTCTGGCAGTGGCATTTCGGCAGTGGGATCGTCGATACACCGAGCGACTTTGGCGTGAATGGCGGACGCCCCAGCCATCCGGAATTGCTCGATTGGCTGGCTGCTCAGTTTATTGAGGATGGCTGGTCGCTGAAGCAATTGCACCGGCGGATCCTCTTGTCGGCGACGTGGCAGCAATCATCCCTGGCGAATGCCCAGGCGGCGAAGATGGATGCCGACAACCGCTGGTTGTGGCGGTTTGCTCCCCGTCGCTTGGATGCCGAATCGATCCGGGACGCGATGTTGTTTGTCAGCGGCGAACTGAATCCGCAAATTGGCGGACCGAGTTATCAGCCCTTTACGACGACCAAGTTTAATACGGTGTTCTATCATCCGATTGAAACGGGTGAACCGCAGTTGAACCGGAGGACGATTTATCGCATGAATGTGAACACCGGACGAGATCCGCTGCTGGATGCTCTGGATTGTCCGGCTCCGTCGGTCCTGACGCCAGTCCGACGCCAGACGGTGACTCCGCTGCAGGCGTTGTCGTTAATGAATGATACGTTCGTGCTGCGACAAGCGGAGAAGCTGGCAGAACGGGTTGTGCGCGAAGCAGCGAGTCCGCCGCAACAGATTTCGCTGGCGTGGCAGCGAGCGTTGGGGCGAGTCCCCAGTCAGGACGAACTCGCTAATGCGGTTGCGGTCGTGAACGATTCGGATTTGGAAACGCTGTGTTGGGTGTTGTTGAATAGCAGTGAGTTTTTACAGGTGCGGTGAAAATAAATCTATGACGGCTTCTCTAATAACCCGCCGCCAATTCCTGGACGATGCCGGGCTGGGCTTGGGATCGATTGCCCTCTTGTGGCTCATGCAGCGGGATCGCCTTCTGGCCGGCGACACGCCGGGAACATCGCTGCCTCACTTCCCGCCTCAGGTGAAGCGGGTCATTCATATTTTTTCACCGGGTGGTGTCAGTCAGGTTGATACGTTTGATTATAAGCCCGAACTGGAACGCCTGGACGGGATGCCGCTGAGTGGCAAGGGGGAGATTGATACTTTCTTCGGCAAGCCGGGAAACTTGCGAAAAAGTGTGTTCAAGTTTGCTCAGCACGGGCAAAGCGGGCAGTGGATCAGCGATCTGTTTCCGCACTTGGCAACATGTGCCGACGACATGACGTTTATCAAGTCGATGGTGACGAAAAGCTCGTCGCATACGCCGGCCTGTTTTCAAATGAATACGGGCTTCACGATGAACGGCTACCCCAGCCTGGGGGCCTGGTTGTCGTATGGGCTGGGGTCGTCGAACGAGGAGTTGCCGGCGTTCGTGGTCCTGCCCGACCCGCGCGGATTACCAAACGGGGGCTCGAACAACTGGAGCCAGGGGTTCCTGCCGGCTCAGCATCAGGGAGTGGCGTTTCAAACGGGTAAGGCCGATGCCATCGCGCATCTGGAGACACCACCATCGGTCACTCCGGCACATCGCCAACGCGGGATGGATGCGTTGCTGAAGATGAATCGACGGTTCGCCGAGACGCATCAGGAAGATGATTCCTTGCAGGCCCGCGTGCGAGCCTACGAGCTGGCCGCGCGGATGCAAGTCAGTGTTCCCGGCGCGGTCAACTTCAACGAGGAAACGGCTGAGACTCAGAAGCTCTATGGCCTCGATCATCCCAAGATCGGGGCGTCGGCTCGTAATTATTTATTAGCGCGGCGGTTGATTGAACGCGGGGTGCGGTTTGTTCAAGTTTATAACGGCGGGGCACTCGGTTCGCCCCGCATCAACTGGGACGCTCATGAGGATGTCCGGCTGAATCACGGTGAGCAGGGCGTGCATCTGGATCAGCCGTGTGCCGCGTTGTTGAAGGATTTGAAGCAGCGCGGCTTGTTGAAGGATACGCTGGTCATCTGGTCTTCAGAATTCGGACGCACGCCGATGACCGAGATGAAGGGTTCGGGTTTGGGGCGCGATCATCATCCGTTGGTCTTCACAGTGTGGATGGCCGGGGCCGGGCTGAAGCCAGGGTTCGTTTGCGGCCAGTCCGATGACGTGGGCTACAAGCCGGCCGAACATCCCGTGACGGTCTATGACTTCCATGCCACGGTGCTGCATCTGTTGGGAATCGATCACGAGCGGCTGACGTATTATCACAATGGGATCGCCCGCCGGCTGACAGATGTGCATGGACATGTGGTGCGAGACGTTTTGGCCTAATGGAATTTTCAGATTGTAATATGCAGAAATGTCGATATATTGCATGACAGGGAGAATGAATTGCGGGATGTCCCCCGCATCATTGACGCCCAGCGTTCTGCCTAGAGGCTGATCATGCTCACGATTTACGGTGACAAACAACGGTTTTGTGACGGGATTTCGCGGCGGAATTTTCTGCAGATCGGCGTCCTGACTCTGGGGGGACTGACCCTTCCCGGCTTGTTGCGTGCTTCAGCCCAGGCGGGCGAAAAGGGATCGAGCCACAAGTCGATCATCATGGTCTACCTGCCCGGCGGACCCAGTCATATGGATACGTATGACTTGAAGCCGAACGCTCCGGCGGAATATCGTGGCGAATTTAAAGCCATTTCCGGCAATGTTCCGGGCATGGATTTTTGCGAACTCTTCCCGCGGCAGGCCGCGAACGCTGACAAGCTGACCATCGTCCGATCGGTGATCGGTGCCGTGTCCGAGCACGCTCCGGCTCTATTGATGAGCGGCTACGGGGAATCGGTTGGCAAAGCTCAGGGTGGCCGGCCGGGGTTGGGGGCCATTCTTTCCAAGCTGAAGGGGGCGACCGACCCGCGGATTCCTCCTTATGTCAGCCTGATGGGCAACGGCACGGGGTTGGATTCCGGCTATGCGGGGGTGGCACATCGCCCCTTTACGCCCGATGGACCTGGCCTGGACAATCTGGCTCTGAATGCGTCGGTGTCGTTGAATCGACTGGGGGACCGCAAGACTTTGTTGAGCGACTTCGACCGCTTCCGCAATGAGGCCGATCGGACTGGTGTGATGTCGGGGATGGACTCGTTCGCGGCTCGGGCGTTCGAAATGATCACGGCTCCCAAAACGCGGAATGCTCTGGATCTGACCCGCGAAGATCCGCGGACGCGAGAACGCTACGGCAGCGCCACGCAGTTCCTGACGGCCCGGCGGCTGGTAGAAGCGGGCGTCCGTTGTGTGACCCTGTCGATTGGAAGTTGGGACACACACGGCAATAACTTCGGTCATCTGCGAAATCAGTTGCCCACGGTCGATCAGGCCATCGCGGCCCTGGTGGAAGACTTGCATGCCCGGGGCATGGATCAGGACTGTTCGGTCGTCGTCTGGGGTGAGTTCGGCCGAACGCCACGCATCAATTCGGGTGCGGGACGCGATCACTGGGAACCGGTCATGTCGGCCCTGATCGCAGGAGGTGGCTTGAAGATGGGCCAGGTGATTGGCTCAACCAATGCCAACGGTGAAGTCGCGAAGGATCGGCCAGTGTCCGTGCAGCAAATCCTGGCGACCCTCTACCACGGCTTGGGCGTGGATCCGGCGACGACTCTCAACAGTGCGAGTGGACGGCCGATGTACCTGCTAGACGAGCGGACGCCGATTAGTGAAATGATTTAAAGGTTATTTCTTCAGGAACTTCTGAAAGCGGGAGTTGCCGACTTCCGCGA